>NZ_JAKFZO010000023.1:0-59809 GCF_021654175.1 Pseudoalteromonas sp. MMG024 | reverse complement strand
TGTGAGTCAGGGGAAGCGAAATCATCCACATCGATAAGCCAGTGTTCCAACATAAAAAATACCCTCAAACAAATTGCTTGAGGGTATTTTCACTTGATCTCAGGATCAATCAACCGATCAAATGCTTAACTGATCAGTGTTAGCTAATTAGCGGCTTTTTTTGTTTCTACGGGCGTGGTTTTTACAATTGGTTTTGATTCGACAATTGCTGGACAGATTTCAACCTCTTGCGTATCACCTTTGCCATTACTGATGTAACAGTTTTCGAGTATTGAGCAGTAACACACCTCAACTTTTACTTTAAAACGCTTTTTATCAAGAATCTGCCAAAACTTCTCGTTGTACTTGGTTTTTTCAAGCGCTAAAAGACTAATTGAGCCTCCCGGTGGCACAAGTGCATT
The DNA here is from genome assembly GCF_021654175.1 of Pseudoalteromonas sp. MMG024. Lineage (NCBI taxonomy): Bacteria > Pseudomonadati > Pseudomonadota > Gammaproteobacteria > Alteromonadales > Pseudoalteromonadaceae > Pseudoalteromonas > Pseudoalteromonas sp. MMG024. Next base: position 59,408 of record NZ_JAKFZO010000023.1, on the reverse strand, counting down.
TTGCGCAAATGAGGTGGTGATCCAGCCAAATTCTCTAAAAAAATTAACCTTCGGTGACTTCTTTTGCAGTTCTTTCAGCGCCGTTTCATAGGCCTTAATGTCAAAACAACATGCAGTGATAAAGTCATAAACATCGTAATACTCTTTACCTTGGTAGGTGTACTTCAAATATTTAACAAGGGCAGGCCCTGCACCTGAGTTTTTTAAGGTAAAGGTAATCTCTTGGCTGCGTTTTTCCATATTCGCATTACCAGAAACGAACTGCATCCAAGGCCAAGTTGCCGCTTTTACCTGCTTTTCTGCCGCATTGGCTTGTAAAAAAGTGGCATAAAATGAGGCTGCTGAAATAATAATGGCGCATAGCGCCAAAAATAGATTCACCTTATCTTGCGAAAAGTGAAGTTTGGATTGCTTTTTTTCCTTCATAGCATCTTGTTGTTTTTATTCACGCTTTAAGCACTATAAATAAATCACTGTATAACTACAATGTTCAGCTATCTGATATTTCAAGCTATTCTTCTGGCAAACTAATATGTGCAGACCCTGTTTTATAATCTATCGTCAAAACAAAATGCTTTAAAATATCGTATCCAAGCAAACCTCTAACTCTTCTTCCTCTCAAACGTGAACCTGTACTCACCTCATAACGATTTTCCAAGTTACTTCGCTCTCCTTCTGCTGGAACTGTCACCAACACATTTTCAAGGGTATAAGGTCCAAATTTCAGTGAATCAATGCGAAAACTTTCAGTTCCTTTTATTTTATTCACCCCAATAACTAAACCTGTTTCTGTCTGATAGTTTTCCAACCATTCCAACTTATTTGCATAGCTACGTTCAACCATAATACCGCCTGTATTACCAGTATCTAACAACAGCCATGCAGAATCATTTTTATTGAAATTAACTTTAACGATAGGCAGGCCTGTTCCCTTTTGATTTTGAATCTCAATATTTTTTAGCTTTTTTAAATCAAAAGTATCTCGCGTTAGCAAACGCATTTTATTATTGGGATAGTCAATTTGAACGATAAAAAGGGAAAAAAATGAAGAGCCAAGCAAAATAGCATCATCAGATGGGCCTAATTGAAAGTCGACCATATCGTCTAACTCAATATCGGTGCCAAATAAGTTGATCGGGACATTTTTATAAGTATTACGCTTTTCAGTATCAAAAACACCTTTGACATAAATACTCGAACCTTTGTTTAGGTCTAAATTATGATGTCTAACAAACTGTCCATTGATTGCATTTACATTAGCGCCAGTATCTAAGATAGCATGTGCTTTAACACCACCAACGATTACAGGCACTTTGATATGGCCGTGCTCTAACTTGAAGTCCATCCATTGTGTTGCACCAGCAAGTGCATTAGGAGATAAGTATAATAACGCGATAAGAAATATCGATTTAAGTCCATTTAACATTCTGATTCCTTGTAATTTTTACTTCCATTGAATATTTTCACACAAGCAAGATTTAGATGCAAAACAGACTCATAAAATAAGCACTTGCGATCTAATAAGTTTCGATTAAAATACCACATCTTTCGAAACGAAACTTATTGATAAAATGACGAAACGTAACACCCAACAAAGACGCCATACTATTTTGCGGCAAGTGAACGAGCTTGGTGAAGTTAGCGTTGAACAGCTCGCTGAACAATTTGCAACGTCAGAAGTTACGATTCGAAAAGATCTTACCGCACTTGAACAAAGCGGCCTGCTGTTGCGCCGTTATGGTGGTGCAATGGCATTACCACAAGAGATCGTTGCAAATAGCGACGAAAAGCTCGATCCAATTCGCAAAATGCAAATAGCAAAAGCTGCAGCTGACCTCATTAAAGATCATAACCGCATTATTATTGATAGCGGTCGCACTACAGCGGCGATGATCCCTGAGCTTTCACACAAACGTGGTTTAGTCGTTATGACCAACGCCATCAACGTAGCTAACCGATTGCTTTCATTAGAAAATGAGCCTACTTTATTAATGCCTGGTGGCACCTGGGATCCACACTCTGAATCTTTTCAGGGGCAAGTTGCCGAGCAAGTTGTGCGCTCATACGACTTCGATCAATTATTTATTGGTGCCGATGGCATTGATATTGATAGAGGTACTACTACATTCAATGAATTGATCGGTTTGAGTCGCGTTATGGCTGATTCGGCAAGAGAAGTAATTGTGCTTGTTGAATCGAACAAGATTGGTAAAAAAATACCAAATTTAGAAATACCATGGCAGCAAGTAAATTATTTAGTAACGGATGATGGCTTAGACGACAACACTAAGCAGGCAATTGAACAACATCAGGTTACTGTTATTTGCGCCAAGTAACGCATTTGCAGGTTCCGACAACAAACCTGTAACCCATTTAACGCTCACATACCGTGCAATTTAAGGAGATTATTATGTGTGGCATTGTTGGCGCTGTGGCAGAACGCCCAGTTAACCGAATTTTAATTGAAGGCCTAAAGCGCCTTGAATACCGTGGCTACGACTCTGCAGGTATAGCATTAGGCAACAACGACAAAGCGCTAAATACTGTAAAAGCAGTTGGCAAAGTTGCTAATCTTGATGTAGCACTTACCGATGCAGATGTAAAAGGCACAACAGGTATTGCGCATACTCGCTGGGCAACCCATGGCAGCGTGACTGAAGCCAATGCTCACCCACACATTTCGAGTCAACAGCTTGCGCTTGTGCACAACGGTATTATTGAAAATCACGATAAATTACGAACACAACTGCGCGGTGATGGCTACGAGTTTTTATCAGATACTGACACCGAAGTGATGGTGCATAAAATCCACCAGCTTCGTCAAAGTCATGATTCGTTACTTGCATCTGTACAAGCAGCTGTAAAAGAGTTTGAAGGTGCTTACGGCACGGTGGTTTTTGATAAAGAAAACCCTAATGAAATTATCGTGGCTCGCTCTGGCAGCCCGCTCGTTATCGGTTTAGGCTTAGGCGAAAACTTCATTGCTTCAGACCAATTAGCGTTACTACCAGTAACACGCAGCTTTATCTTTTTAGAAGAAGGCGACGTTGCCCGCATTACTCGTGATTCAGTTGAAATTTTCGATATCGATGGTAACGCTGTTGAACGCGATGTAGTTGAATCTAACATCACCCAAGATGCGTCAGGCAAAGGCGAATACCGCCACTATATGCTAAAAGAAATCTACGAGCAGCCAGTAGCTGTACGCAACACCCTAGAAGCGCGTATTGACGGTGATAAAGTTGCAGTTGACGCATTTGGCGATACAGCAGCGGATATTTTCAAACAAGTAAAGCATGTGCAAATTATTGCCTGCGGTACCTCATACCACTCAGGTATGGTTGCACGCTACTGGTTAGAGCAATATGCTGGTGTTAGCTGTAACGTTGAAATTGCCTCTGAGTTCCGCTATCGCAAATCTTTTGTTCATGAAAACAGCCTACTTGTAACCATTTCTCAGTCAGGTGAAACAGCCGACACTTTAGCTGCACTTCGCTTAGCTAAAGAGCAAGGTTACATGAGCTCAATGACGATTTGTAACGTGCCTGGCAGCTCGCTAGTGCGCGAATCAGATATTGCGTTTATGACCAAAGCGGGTGCTGAAATTGGCGTTGCGTCAACAAAAGCATTTACCACTCAGCTTGTTGGTTTATTAATGTTAGTAGCTTCAATTGCCCAAGAAAAAGGCCTTGAGCATGCTGAAATTGTTAACGCTATTAAAACGTTACCAAACAAGCTTGAAGAGTCACTTTCTCTTGCTGAAGGCATTGAAGACTTAGCTGAAGAGTTTGCAGATAAACATCACGCACTTTTCTTAGGCCGTGGCGATCAATATCCTATCGCAATGGAAGGTGCACTTAAGCTTAAAGAAATCTCGTATATTCACGCGGAAGCTTACGCAGCAGGTGAGCTAAAACACGGTCCATTGGCACTGATTGATGCCGATATGCCAATCATTGTTGTTGCACCTAATAACGAGCTACTGGAAAAGCTGAAGTCAAACGTTGAAGAAGTGCGTGCACGCGGCGGTATTATTTATGTATTCGCTGATAAGGCGTCTGAATTTGTCTCAGATGACACAATGCGTGTTATTAACGTCAATCAAGTTGACGATGTATTAGCACCAATTGTGTACACCATTCCACTTCAATTGCTGTCTTACTACGTAGCGGTAATTAAAGGGACCGATGTTGACCAACCACGTAACCTGGCAAAATCAGTTACGGTTGAGTAAATATTTTTACATTCAAAAAAGGCGCTGTGGGATTAAAATAGAGTCTCATCATTGAAAATATAGTTTCATCACTAAAAATATATTTTCATCATCAAGCGATGTCGACTATGCTGAAATTATCAGCAGTTGATGTCGCTTTTTTATGGCTGGAACATTTATAGGATTAACCCAATCGCAGATCAACAAAAGGATTAAGGAAGGACGCGGCCAAGGAACCGGTTCTAACTACAAGCCTTTCATTTACACATGGGAAGTATCTTCCCGTGGGCGTTCCCACCGGATATTCGGTAATAAATCCCGTCGCATTCATCATCTTCTTTCGGATCTCGAACTGGCGGTGTTCCTGACCTTGGACTGGCTTCCTCAGGTTTATGATATTCGCGAACAGTTTCCCCTGCGTGTCGATGACACGGCTCGTATTGCCGATGCCAGCGGCATAGTGCACCGCAAGTTCAAGGGAGTGAACCAGGTATTGAGTTCAGATTTCCTGGTGGATTTCGATGATCCGGAAAGACCGCAGATGGCATTCCAAGCCAAGTACAGTTCGGACCTCCAGAAGCCGGACATCATAGAGCGTTTGGCTCTCGAGCAGAAGTACTGGGAAGAGAAGGAAATTCCATGGGCGATAATTTCTGAGAAGGATTTCTCCAAGACGGTATTCCTGAATATCCAGTGGTTGTACCCGGCGCAGTCGGAAGAGCTGGAGCAGTCGACGCTTCAAAACTATTTCAACCTGTTCGTTCATGCTTTTGCCAATAATCCGGATGAGCTTATAACCGAAGTAGCCCGAGGGCTGAATGTTGCTTATGACTTGGAGCCGGGAGAAGCCCTCTACTGGCTGCGAAACCTGTTGGCACGACATTATTTTCTTTTCGACTTACGGCTTCATTACCGCAAGGTAACTGCTTCCATGCTGACTTTGAATGGTCATGACGAAGATGCCGGGGAGGTAAAACATGTTTCCGGTTAACCAGATATTTCAACTTGGTGACAAGCGTTTACGCCTGCTGTGGACCGGGAAGGATACCGCCTTCTGGATAGACATAGACGACAATAAGGCCTGGCCCCAACCAATCGCCCTTGAGGATATCGAACAGCAGCTTATTAGTCGTGACCTGACAAGGATTGATGACCCGTGTATCGAGTCGACCCTAAGAGAAGTTGAGGAAGGGAGCATGCATTGGGATAAGAGAGAAAATGCATGGGCTGCCATCAAGGATGAGATCGGTAACCCGGAACTGTTCTATTCCCGGGAAAGAGGTAAGGCTGTTCGCAGGATCATGGAACGTAACGGGATCACTCATCAAACAGCCAACCGGTTGATCAGGCGCTATTGGCAAAGGGGAATGTGCAGAAATGCCTTGCTACCTGACTACAACAAATCGGGAGGTGCGGGGAAAAAACGTAAGCCAAGTGACAAGAAACTGGGTCGCCCTCGTTCAACCAAATCTGGTATCGGGAGCAATATCACTCCAGAGTTCGAACGTGTTTTCCGCCAAGTGATCGAAGCCAAGCTGCTCAATGAAAAATACAAATCGATTTCCGATGCTCATGCCAGTGCTTTGCACCTCATCCAGGCAACCAACCCTGACCTGACTCCCTTTGATGTGCCTACCGTTGAACAGTTCCGTTACTTTTACAAGCGGGAATACGACGAGGTAGAGGTTCTCAAGAAACAAACGCACCCAACCGAGTTTGCCAAGGATAAAAGGCCCATTATGGGCACTTCCACCGCAGATACCCTGGGGCCGGGTTACCGGTACCAGATAGATGCAACCATAGGTGATATTTACCTGCTTGCAGAGCATGACAGGAGCAAGATAGTGGGTCGCCCGGTGGTATACGTGGTTAAAGATGTTTTCAGTCGTATGATCACAGGACTTTACGTCGGTTTCGAAGGGCCTTCATGGGTGAGCGCCATGATGGCGTTGGCCAATACGATAGACAACAAAGTGGAATACTGCCGCAAGTTCGGCATAGAAATCAACGAAGCAGACTGGCCAGTACAGGGCCTGCCCGATTCGATCCTTGCAGACAAGGGGGAGCTGAACGGCACCAAGGTCCAGGCTTTCTGCGAAGCATTCGGAGTGGAGATAGCCAATGCCCCGGCAAGACGGGGTGACGCCAAGGGGATCGTGGAGCGGTATTTCCGTACCGTCCAAGAACAGTTCAAACCTTACTTGGCAGGCGTTGTTGAGCCAGAGCTGAGTAAAAAGCGCGGAGGTCATGACTACCGACAGGATGCCACCATGACGCTGAACGAATTTACAGAGATGATCATTTACTCCGTGCTGTGGCATAACAATCACCAAACCCTGAGTAAGTACGACAGGTGCGAGTCTATGCCGACCGGTGTGCCTGCCGTTCCTGTACAGCTGTGGAACTGGGGGATTGCAAACCTCACCGGTAAGCTCAGGACAGCACCATTGGACCTCGTGCAGGTAAATCTTATGCCGCACGATATGGCGACATTATCCGATTTTGGGATGTGCTTGTTTGGATGCTTCTTTACCTGCAGCGAGGCGCTCAAGCTTGGTTGGTTCCACAGGTCAGACACAACAAGGCCTGAAAAAGTGTCGATCGCGTATGACCCCCGCAATGCCGAGCGTATTTACGTAAGGCCGAACAATAGCCTCAAGGATTACTGGGTATGCGAGCTGACCGAGCGCAGTCGGCGTTTCCGTGGAATGACCTTCTGGGACGTCTGGAGTATTACACGGGAAGAGCGAAAAGCCGATGCCGACGCAAAGCTTGGCTCTGCGTTTACCAAGGGAAAACTGCTGGAGAAGATTGAATCCATCGCGGCAAAAGCCGAGTCAAAAAGGCCTTCCAGGCAAGGGCTGGGCAAGAAGGACTTGGGCATGCAGATTAGGGAAAACAAGTTGGCTGAAAAAGGCGAGGAGAGAAAAGAAACGGCTTTCCGGCCCGGGTCCACCAAGGGAGAGGAGACCCCAGGTGAAGTGATCCCGTTCAATGGGGAAAGCGAAGATGATTATGCCTTTCCCGACCTGAGCAATCTCTTGTTTGAGGATGACGATGAGCCAAAATAGTTTTAACGGGATCCCCGAGGCTGTATACGGCGACCCTGGTCTGGAAGAGTACAGGAACAACCCTCTCGTATCCTGCCTGCCCCCTTTATATTCGGTTAAAGAGGTTATCGCCAAGCTTCGGGATAAGCCGCGCTTCGACGCTACTGAAATCCAGCTGGATGGTCGAACCCGGGTCCACGCGATTGCACGCATTTTAAGGTCCTTTTTCCAACCCCTGAATCATCATCTGGAGTTGGAGATAAAGATCTCCCTGATGTTAAGACAGGGATACTTGGGTCGCAACCCGGCGGATGGAAGCTATTATTCGCACCTGCAAAACGGCTTCCAGCGAGTAATGGAGGAAAACTTGGAAGCGCGAGCATTCGCCGATGTAGATTCGACAGCAACCAGCCTTTCCCTGTTTGGTTGCTCGGGATGTGGGAAAACCGAGGCATTGAAGCGGGTACTTCGTATGTACCGGCAGGCTATTTACCACCCGGAATATAATATTACACAGCTTACCTACCTTAGAATCGACTGCCCTGGAGATGGTGATCTGGTAGAGCTATGCCTGAGCTTTTTCAGCGCCGTCGATAAGGTGCTGGGTACCCGCTACAGTGTCACCCATGGGAAAAAGAAACTCGGACCTACGCGTTTAATGGGCCACATGTCCCAGGTTGCCAATATCCATGCCCTGGGTGTACTGATCATCGACGAGGTACAAAATCTCAACGAGGCTCGCTCCGGTGGGGCCGAGAAGATGCATAACTTCTTCGTTTCCCTAGTGAATACTATCGGGGTTCCAGTGATCCAGGTCGGGACTCACCGGGCCAGCAAATTCTTCAAAGGGACTTTCAGAAATGCCCGGCGTATATCGGGATTTGGCAGCCTTCTCTGGGACAGACTGCCCATGGATCCCCAGTGGAGAGTGTTACTCGAGAAGCTTTGGCAGTACCAATGGTTAGAGCGGGGGGAACCCATTACCGAAGAACTCGAGGAAACTATGTATGACTTGACCCAAGGAGTCATGGATATAGTCATAAAACTGTTCGTACTTGCACAGGTCCGCGCCATTGTTACGGGTGCCGAGAGAATTACCCCCAAGTTGCTCCTGCGGGTTTACAAAGACGAGTTGAAACCCGTTCACCCCATGTTGGCTGCGCTCAGGAGTGGCCGTCCAGAATTGATTGAAAAATACGACGATCTGATGATGCCTGAGATAGAGGCAAGAATGCTCAGCATGGTCGCATCTCTGGAGGAGGTAATTGAGCAGAAACAGCCCCCGGTGCGTGGCTCGGACAAAGTTAAAAAGCTACTCGCGCTGATGGAACAGATGGATATCCCGCAGGATATAGCGATTCCCATGGTAGATCGTGTAGTGACAGACCACCCGGAGTTACCCATATCCGCCTTGGTACATAAGGTGACTGAGTACCAGGTTCCAAAAGCACCAATGGAAAACAAACCAAAGCGGATGAAGCGTTCCGAATGGGTGAACTTACCCCAAGGGGATGTGCGGCGAGTATACGTTGAGGCAGAACAGGAAAACGTATACGAAGCGTTTAAGAAGCAAGGGCTTATCTTTGACCTGAAAGCCTTGTATGCCAAGGCTAACTGATATGCTCGACTACCTTCCACGTCCCTACCCCGATGAGTTGCTTTACAGCGTCTTAGCCCGCGGCCGGGTGCATCTTGGGGTCGTTGACCAGAAAGTTTTCATGAGAATGGCTTTCGGTGATGGCAAGGTAACCGCGGTGCCGGACTTGCCCTCGCACATTGACAGTCTGGTTGCCAATATTTCCTACCTCCGGAAAGCGGGGCCTGAACAACTTATCTTCAAACATACGCTGTTCCCGCTTTTTGCTCCCTTCATTCCCCGGGAGAGGAAAATGCAACTGGTCGATGCCATGAGGGGTAACCATGGAGAAAGTATCCATGTGCGCTCGGGAGTCAGTGCCGGCAAGGTAAAGCCTTCAGCCTGGTTTCGCATCTGTCCCGCGTGCCTGGATGACATGAAGGCCACGTTTGGCGAGTATTACTGGCCAAGATTATGGCAGGTAACTGGCGTTGAAGTGTGCCCAATCCATGGAAATAAGCTCCAAGATTCGTCGGCTGCTTTCAGAGCCCTGCACAGGCATGAGTTCACACCAGCAACCCCGGATACGTGCCCCCGGCTTAAGCGTGAGATTTATTTGCTACCGGGGCAAGAGTCGGTTGCCGATTTGGTCAAGCAATTGTTGGCACTAGGTGATATCCCGTCGCCAAACTACCGGCAATGGAGTCACTTTTACCACAATTTGGCAACACAATCAGGCGCAGGTAAGGGGCTGCATGTTCGTCATTCCGTACTAACGACCCGCTTCACCCGGGCTTGGCCAACGACTTACCTGAAACGCATTGGACTGGTTGGAGTCAACGGAGAATTGAGCTGGCTGGAGGCCTTGTTTCGAAAGCACCGCAAGTCCTTCAGTTACCTTGAACATATTCTTGCCTGGATCGTATTTCGACCCGGGGAATCGGCCTCAGTTATCCTGGATGAGGCAAACCAGGAGCCTCCCGAGAAGATCCATGCGGTAAACCAGCCGGAGTCTTGTTCCTCGCAAGAGCGCGAGAAGAAGCGAGCAGCTTGGATGAACTTGATTGGCGGCAAGGGGTGGAAAGGTATCAAGTATCATCGTGAACACGGTTACGGTGGGTTATATGCCTGGTTGTACCGGCATGACAGGCAATGGTTCATGGAAACCAACCAAGAACGCCACCTCCCGAGAAGCAACCATAGCGATATTGATTGGGCTGCAAGAGATCGAAAGCTGGCCCGCATACTCCTGGGTATCAACAGGAAAAGCGAGAGCATATCGGGAACGCCACGGCATAGTCGAAATTGGTTTCTCCTCAAGCTACCACACAGGGCTTCTATCGAGCACCACATCGATAAACTTCCCCTGTGCAAAGCCTTTTTCGAAAGATACACCGAGACGATTGCCGAGTACCAGGTTAGGCGGATCACGGAGAGATTGGTCTCGGCGAAGCAATCCGGGCTTTGGCGCTCTCGTTGGGAGCTGGAAAGGGTGTGCGGCCTGAACAGGAAGAAATTGCCTGAACTCACTGATCGGTTTTTATCATGGATAGAAGTGGAGATACATGCAAACCATTTTTAAGCAGATCCCCCAAAATGCCAAGCTGCAGTCAATCGGCAACCTTTATCGCCGGAATACCCTGGGCAGCCAGTGGAAAATCGGGAGCCGATTTAAACTGGAGGATGGCAGCGAAAGAGATATCTCTCTCGGCATAGAGGCCTTATGTATACTGGGCATGGGACGCAAGTTCGTACAGGGGGATGGTAAACCGTACGAAACAATGGCCTTTAGCCGCCCCTATACCCTTACAGCCGTCGATACCTGGTTGGAGCGCCCCTTGGGAGAGTGTGGACGGATATCGAAAAAACTCAGCCAGATCCCCGAGGTTGCAAACCAGAAATGTTTCGTTTTCGAGAGTGACGGGTGGACCGTATGGTTACCCAAGTTCGAGCTGGCAAGAAAATTGTTTTTCCACACCAATAAGTTGGCCAGTGCTGCGTACGTTCCCAACGGCCTCGAGATGCTTTTCAATGTAGAGGAAGACGAAGAGTCGGGAGAAACCCGGATCAGTACACCGGCAAAAACAGGGATACCGGCCAAGCTGATTGCCCAAGGAGGTTACCGGGATTTATTTACCTGGCTGTTGTTGAATCCCGGCATCAAGAAATCTTACGAATCCATCTGGCAATGCCTCAACCGAGAAAGCAGTGCTACGCCCGGGTATACCCGTTGGCAGTTCAACTTCGAACCTCCCGAGGAGCTGGAGGGCGCTTCAATTGAAGTGGTTGGGCCATACGATAAAGATTCCCGCGAACAGCTGGTATGGGAAATAGCAGCAATTCCGAGGTTACCCAACTCGGTATCTGAAAGAGCCCGTTTTTTTCACCCGGGCATAAAGAGGCCCGTTACTGGGGAAGGCGGCTCTGGTGGTCGAGGTGCATCCAATAACGGCGGCATTGAAATCGATTTAGAGGCAGAAGCCGATGAGGATAAGTCGCATGAGCTGATCCAATTGCCGCTCGAAGGGCTCGGCTACAGCCAACCGATCAAGGCCAAGTTGGGATACAGCGGTGAAAGCCGTGGAGGTACGGGTAAAAAGATCGGTGAGATACCCGGCGGGGATACAAATCCCAAGGATACCAGTATCGGGGAAGATGTAACCGGTGGAACAGGAACCCCCGGGGATATAGATCAGCTTGGTGACGAAGATGATACAACTGCGAAGCAAAGGGACAGGTTTGCGTTGCTTATCGAGATTATCAAGCGTATCTCCAAGAGCAACGAAATCCACTGTGAGGGAATGAAATTCCCTCCATTACCCAAGATAAGCCGTTGCCGACTTCACGTTTTTAGCGATGGAACGCCCAGGCATTATCTCTTGGTCAAGTTCATTCTCAAGAATGGTAGTGTGCGCTATGCATTGGAAGTTGATACCTCGGACCGTGATTCTCTCTCGACCAAGGTCTTTGGCATTGCTCCTGGGATTAACCACGCAGATGCGTTGAAGAAAATACTGGGGGTGACCGTTAGGAAGTCCCTCCATTGGCCGGATAAAACCTTCTTTAACAAGTACTGTGACATTTGTGCAGAGGTAGCCCACCCGCGCAGTGCCAACAACGTGTTTTCCGAGGAGCAAATGGAAAGTTGGAAAAATCGTATTTTGAAAGAGTTGCTGAGTTTTTAAGGGATACCATGAAAGGATTTGTTTACATATTACAAAACAGGGCCATGGCAGGTAGATTATATTGTGGATACTGTCGATAAGTATTTCACAACTATATAAACCGGGGGGTATAATTGTAAACAATGGTTCCCATATGTAGCACTAATGGGTTATCATATATATATGTTTTGGGCATTTTCAAGTTTGTATGGATGATACAGTAGAAACAAAGACTTTGATTGAGCTGGCCAAATGTGGTGTGATTTGTGAAGCTCTAATCTGTAGGCATCCAGCAAAGGAAGTTGAAAAGTGGATGATCAAAATAAAGTTTGGAAACTCTGAGAAAATACTTAGAAGTAAACGAGAAAAAGTAAGAGCATTTCATACTATTGACACGGCTTCAAAGACATTGAGAGATATGGGTATTAATACATGTACGTTAGATATGAATTGAGTTGGTAATAGAGCAAAATGACAAAAAGAATAGTTGCAGTTGATTTGTTCTGTGGTGTTGGTGGGTTGACACACGGTTTATTGCAGTCGCAAATTGATGTGGTTGCGGGCTTCGATATAGAAGAGAAATGTAAATATCCATATGAGCGAAACAACACCGGTGCCAAATTTTATCTCAAAGATGTCGCTGAGTTGTCAGGCGAAGAACTTAAAAAGTTATACCCCAAAGGGGCTATAAAACTATTAGCGGGGTGTGCTCCTTGCCAACCATTTTCTAAATACTCCCATGGCAGAGATGTTAAGAATGATAAGAAATGGCCACTGTTATATGAGTTTTCTCGCTTAATACGTGAGGTTGAACCTGAATTGGTAACAATGGAAAATGTCCCTGATGTTATCAAACATGAAGTCTATTCTGATTTTGTTTTGGAGCTGAAGAATCAAGGATATTCTGTTTGGGCTAAAAAAGTTTATTGCCCAGATTATGGACTTCCACAAGTACGAAAAAGGCACGTGCTTTTGGCCTCAAAAATAGGAGATATTTCTTTACTAGCACCCACACACGAAAGTGAATCATATGTATCGGTTCAAGAAGCTATTGGTAATTTGCCAAGGCTAAATGCTGGTGAGCAATGTCAAACTGATCCATTACATCGATGTGCGAGTCTGTCTAAAGTTAACCTGAAAAGAATCCGATATTCAAAGCCTGGTGGATCTTGGAGGGACTGGCCTGTGGAGTTACGAGCGAAATGCCACCAAAAAGAGAGTGGTAATACTTATAGTGGAGTCTATGCAAGGATGCGATGGGATCAACCCAGTCCAACAATGACGACGCAATGTTTTGGTTATGGAAATGGTAGGTTTGGTCATCCGGAGCAAGATAGAGCGATTTCACTGCGTGAGGCGGCTATATTCCAGTCATTTCCCGACAATTATCAGTTTTTAAAAGATGGTGAGCAACTAAAGCTAGTAGACCTTGGAAAAATGATAGGTAATGCCGTACCTGTGAAGTTGGGCAAAGTCATTGGAGATAGCCTTAGCGCACACCTAAAATCGCATTAATTTTGTGAACAAAGATAGTATTTGTTTACTATATATTCATCAAAACAATGAATCATAGTTGATAAATATGAGCTGACTCTTGAGCTTATAGAGACGCAGTCGTCTACCGTATCTTTTCTACCGTACTGAGAAAAAGATGCATTGCCATGCGCTAATTCATTTCTTGCTTCTTTTAGTAGATTTAGATCTTTTGGGTCAGCCGTAATGGTGATTCCATAGACTCTTGTTAGTTCATTCATTGTTCTTTTTGATACGTTTCCGTTAAATATTCTCCGGATTTGAAAAGATGCTTTAGGCAGCTTTAGTTCCAACTCGTTTCCAACTTTTTTGTGTAAAGAGCCGCCTGTTTCGTAAATCTTCAGCACGCTATGCAACAACTCTTTTTGTATGCTTACTTTTAATTCATTGTATCCGGTACAAGTATCTTCGAGGTGGTCGTAGATAGTTTCAACACAACCACGTACAGTGGATTCGACTTGGTTATAACACATGACGTAAATTACTGATTTTAAGATGTTTATCAAATCTTCATTTATTTGCATTTCAGAAATGGCCTCGTTATTCTCATCCACAACTATCAATTTATTACCTTCCTTGAGAGAACTAATAAGAGATACAAGCATATCAATATCTTCTTGCCTATCTTTATACTCATCTAGTACCATGTCCATATATTTACCCTTCTAGAAGTTTTGTTTTTACGAATTCAATTCTCGCGACTAATTGGCTTGTATTATTTGCACTATCAGCCCCTATTACTTGTTGGAATTCATCCGAAGTTATCCAAGATGATATTTCCACGGCGGGTGTAAGCTCTGGACTCTCTCTTAGGGCAAGTCCAACTCCAACGGCCAGAGCTTCATATCTTGCTCGAATAGTCGTTTTGCTATTTGGAGTACGTCGGAAACCCATTGGAATATGCGTTTGAATGAAATTCAGTGTATTGATAAATTCATCATTCATACGCTGGATTTCTTCATCAGAGGATATTTGCCCCGCTTTAGCTAAATATTGATCTAAAAACGGCCGTACAGTTCCTTTATAACTTTCAATATCATTCAAGTAGGCAAAAAACCTTAAGACTAGTTCGAGGTGATCTTGGCTTGCTTTTTTCTTTTTCGACAGTGGAGCAAGCTCTTCAAATAGCTCGCTATTTGCGTTTGCTGTGATAACTTCTTTGAAGAACCTAGTGTCAGCATCCTGTGATCCGTGTCTCACTTCCATTGGCAGCAGACTTTTTGCGCCGGAGTTTATACGCTCAAATAAATCTCTTCTGGTGTCTTCATCTACTTGGCCTTTTAATTCAACAAATCTTAAGGTCGCACGCATGAATCTTCTCTTTCGTGCGGCACTAAAGTCATTAAATTGAAATCCCTCGAGTTCAGCAATTTCTTTTGTATCTTTGAGCCTTACCCCGCTATTAACAAAATAATGTAATGCTCTAATCCTTTGGGAACCGTCAATTATTTCGACGCGCCCATCCATTTCAGGATTATCTGGCTCATCTATATCCGCGATGTATAAATATGGAATAGGGAAATCTAATAGAATTGACTCCACGAACCTGGATAGTACTTTCGGAGGCCATTTGTAGTCCCTCTGATAATCAGGAATAAACAACTCATTCCTGTCTTCTTCAAGGCCTTCAGAAAATTTTTGAATGATCATTTCAATCGACCATTCTCGTATGTTATAGCTGATCTCTCGGCCTGATTGTCTGATTTTACTGTCAACAATATCAACAAGTGACGCAATCTCGCCTTTGATACGAGTTTTTTCTGCGTCATCCTTCGTAGCACGAAGTTGCTTCTTAAGCTCTCTTAAGTTCAAAGCTATTCCCTCTGTTTTAAATGAACCTTCCTCGTCTGGTTGGAAGCTTATAGATAAAAATTTGTATTTGATTATTACTGTTTTAAATGTTCTTAGCAATGTGAAAAGTAAAGCCAGAACAATAAAACTTAAAATAGAGTTGACCATTATGTTGTATGGCCAAAGTAGATATGAGCGCACGTTGATTCAGATAAAACGTGGCCCAGTCTTTTAGTGATGAAACTTTATTTCAGGCTTTCTAACAACAATTTCTTGTATTGTGGAAAACATGATGAAACTTATTTTTTGATAACTCGTTCTTAGCTAAGAAAGATTGATAACTATATGATGATATTTAATTTTCACCTTACAGGCGCATTAGCGCCTTTTTTATTGCCCTTTTACACAGTATTAAAACGTCACTATCGTAGAAACGGCTTCTTCTTTGGCTGTTTGAATTGACAGTTTTATTTCTCGGTTTTGCCAATCGATATCAAGCATGCCGTAGTTGCTGCCCGACTTATTAATCAAATGACGATTACCCGTTGTTAGTGAACTAATATTACTGCTCACAACACCGACTTTACCGGTTGGAATTACAGCGCCGCTTGGTGCGCAGTTACCCCACGCCCCTTCAATGCCTTTTCCGTTTTCATCCACTTCGGTGTAGCACCAAGGTTTATCGTGATCACGTGTAATACACCGTTGGTATTCAACCAACGCATATTTGTAAGGTAATTTGCATTGTTTTGAGTAATCACCGTTACCTTGCGAATCGGCATAAATCGGCAAGCGCAGCGGGTTTTCAATATGATACGGCCAATTTTGACCAAAGCCTGATGCCGTCACTTCGTATACGGTAACGGGTGCACCAAATTCTGTACTGGCTGGTATCTCTTTTTGTAACAACTCACCCCAGTGTTGATCGCCTGATAAGAAAATCACCGCTTTCGTCTTGCCTGCATTTACCGACTTTTGTACAAGTCTTAATAACCTTTCTCGCTGAGCGGGCATTTCTGCCCATGATTCGTAACTGGTGCCAGACATCGCTTCTTCATTTAAATTGGCAATCGCTTGATTAAACTGGTTGCCATTTCCATATGCACAGTAGCTATTTAAGCTTCTTCCTTTGTGAAGCGGTGGTAATACTTGAATACCGCTGGCAATAATTTTAATTTCGCTCGGCTTATTGAGCTCAGCTTCAAGCCACTGCCATTGTTGTTCACCCAAAATCGTGCTGTTATCACCTTCGCAGGCGCCATAGTTACTAAAAGTAGGTGAACGGAAGTATCGTGCATCAAGTGTGATCACATGAGTTTGCTCACCACTTGGCCCGAGCAATTTAGCTTCGTAAATACCCGCCTGACCATTAAGTCTCGGATCCGATGCTTCAACATCAAAGTGACGTAAATATTCTTGCTGGCTCTCTGCACGTTTTTGATAATATTTACCATCATTGTTGCGCCCAAAATCATGATCATCCCATGTTGCCATAACTGGGATGTTGGCCTTTAAAAACTGCTGATAATCAGGGTTACGCTTTTTGTCATCGTACTTCTGACGCATTAAGGCCATGTTTGTGGTATCGGCATAAATATTATCGCCTAACCATAAAAATAAGTCAGGTTGATGACCTATCAAACGCGCTAATGCTGCTGGCATATCCCCTTTGGTTTTAAAGCAGCTGCCTAATGCTACTCTGTCTAAACGTTTGCTTTGCTGTGGTTGTGTATGAGTTAACAGCGGTTCAGACGCTGGCGCGTCACACTCTTCCCAGTCACCATCGGCAACATAACACCATGGCGATGAATGATTGCGGGTGGTACAGCCATAGAATTTTTCACCTTGATAACTAGACGGTGCTGAACACGTTTTACCTGAAACGGTTTTAAACTCAGGAATAGACTCAGTACGCACATTACCCCAACTTTCACCGTCTCTCGGTGATTTTAAATAGCACCACTGGCTACCGCTATTATTTTTGTCGGTTGTACCTTGATATTTTGCCAGCGCATAGTCAAAGGCAGTTTTACATTCTTGATAGTGAACTTCGGGTGCAGCAAATAATGCGCTAGGCAGCAATAAGCTTAATAGGATTGTTCTTTTCATTGTTATATTTTCTCAGTTGTGAATTGGCGCATCCGATGCGAGATAGTCCCTTGAGAAAATATACTGTTCCGATATTGTAAACTGACTACAGTTAAGTGTCACATTTGCGGCAAGAAAATGACAATAAACATGTGGCTGCCGTAACTTTGCAGCCGCACTGTATTTTGCGTTTTTAACAAGCTATTAGATATACGCTTTAAAATTGTGTATTAATTAATCTGTATATCTACAATCCAAGGCTCCAAACGTTTGCCCCAATTAACCGTCACGCTATAGCTTGGCTTTGTTTGTCCGCGTAATGTTTTTAGGTTTGCCAAGGTTTCTACAAAATGAGCAGGTACATTGATTCTGTTCACCAATAGCGCACGCAAATGCAAAGAGTGATCTTTGCTGTAATCATAAAAGTAGGGCTTCGCATTTCCTTTTACGATAACTATATTGCTTTGCTCTGCTCTGCATATTTAGTTGTAAGTGTTTTATAGTCTTGTGCCGCTTCTAAAAAGAACAAACGACTATTGCGATGCAACTCTTGTTGATATGCCTCAGAGGCTTGCTCTTTGGCATATTTGAGTTGTTCATCATTAGTATCCAGTTCAAAACGAGCAAGCGCTTTTTCATAATAACTCTGCGCATTTGCTAGTGACTTTTGATAATGCTCGCCATTGTATTCAAGCGCAAAAAATAACGTACGTTCCTGCGCCCTGCTATCTTCAGATAGCTCAAGTTCAGTAAACCCTAGCGCTCTTAACTGCTGCTTGGTTAGGTTTATACTGCGATTGTTGTAATAAGCAAGCTCATCTTTTTTGTTTGCCAATGCACGCCAAGAAATTGAAAGCCCTACGCCCGAGTTTTCTTTTTCAAAACCAGATAAGTATGGCAAGCGTGCTTCTCGTTCAGATAAAACTAGCTGTGCCGTTGGCTCACCAGAGCGATTATAAAAAACACCACCTAAAATAAAACTATTGGTAAAAACAATTAACGCGATACCGTAAATTAAGTACTTTTTCATGCACTTGTCCTCGTGTGTTTGGCTAACTTACGAATTCGCTTAAATACCAATAATGCAAGCAGCGCACATAACCCAAGTACAAAGAAAAATAGATACTTAGGCATCCAATCCCACCACCAATCAAA
Organism: Pseudoalteromonas sp. MMG024; assembly: GCF_021654175.1. Lineage (NCBI taxonomy): Bacteria > Pseudomonadati > Pseudomonadota > Gammaproteobacteria > Alteromonadales > Pseudoalteromonadaceae > Pseudoalteromonas > Pseudoalteromonas sp. MMG024. The sequence continues at coordinate 40,838 of NZ_JAKFZO010000023.1, read as the reverse complement.
GAACTTGGTGTAAAGAAACAGCACAAAAAATACATTGCCAGTTTGCACAACGCCCGACCACTCTTTACGAATTCCAAGCCAAATTACCGCTGCACTTAACGCAAACCCAGCAACTTGATACACGCCTTCAACAAGGTCACCATCATAATTGAAATAACTTACGCCACCCCAGTTTGACAAAATAAGCACAACTAAAAACAGTATGATCAGAGACAAAACACGATACATTGCAGCAAAGCCACTAAATGCACGCTGACTGATAAAATTCGGGACTAAAAACAGTAATATACTCGGCACAATAAAGTTTTCAGGGCGCTCGCCAAAACTGATCCAATACATGCCACTCCATGCGCCCACCTTCATTGCAATAAAGCTGCACACATTCACAATTGCAAAAAACAGCAATACTCGCGCGTTAACAGCATACGCCAAAATAAAGGCGAGTCCTGACCAAATCAAAAACGCATTGGGCGACGGGGTTAAATTAAAAATCTGCCCAAGCAGCATTACGTTAAGTACGAACCCCGCATACGCAACCAAACCCGCTATTTTGGCAAAATAACCGTGAGATTCATTTTCAGCTAACTTTATCGCACCACAGAACAATGCAATGGGCGTAGTGACCAAGATGCCTACTTGAACACTTGTGCTTAAATAGCCCCAAAATTGATAAAACAAAAAGAATAAGCTCACCGCCATTGCCAAAGCACCAAACAGCGAAGCGATTTTCATACCTAATGTTAGGTGCTTAGACTGAGCTGTCGTATCAACGTCAAATTGCTTGGCTAACTGGGTAAGAAGCTGCTGATGATACTGAGAAACTGTCTGTTGCTGATCAACTGACAAGGTGATCACACCAGCATGTTGTAATTGCGCCAGCTCAGATTCAAAGGCGTGTATCTGATCCACCCTCTGCTGAGCATCCGCTTGATTTAGTTGAGATTCATCCATGTAAAAACCCAATCACTCTATGTACCTAATATATTGGCTCAACTGGTAACTAAAAAACAAGCAATATAACACCAGTTTGATATTAGCTTGGGAGTACAGGTTTATTTAAATGTGAAGAATAGAGAAAGGTTTGAAAGAAAAGAAAGCGCACTATCGTGCGCTTTCTTTCGACTATTTAATTGATAGCGTTAAACTTATTGGGCAGTGATCACTTAACATATCTTTGTAATCTAGCTCACCTTGCTTACCAAAGGCATCTACTTTTTGAGAGCCATCAACAATCCACTGAGTTGAAATTGGGCCAGTAATAATGTGATCGATCGGCGCTTTGTATTTAGGATGGCAACTTTTTAAGTTTTGCATACTGCTTAGCAAAATGCGCTCGCCGTCTTCTTTGCTTAACTCTTGCCAAAAACGATTGTTTTGATCAACTAAACGGTGGTTAAAATCACCTAGTACTACAAACGCTTGCTTGTTTTCAACACGCTGGTTAACCCACTTTTCTAAAATAGGTCCTTGTTGCTGATAAGTAGTACAGGCTTTTTTAGTATCTTTACGATAGTCGCTAACAAAGCAACCGCTTTTCATATGCACATTCAGTAGTTCTAGCTGGCCATTGTTGAGACTAATTGACGTACCGTAGCGCAAGCCTGGGTTATCAAGAGCAAGTGCTTTAAAGTCATCTTGAGCGGTGAAATTAATACCTTTTTTAACAACAAATGCGGTACGCTGTGGTGTTGAAAATAAACCATCATGACCACGGCACTCATACGCCTCGTTATCGGCACGACTTGAAACCACATACTGCCACTGTGATTCAGGGAAAACGCGCTTAAGCGCTTTTTCTGACTGCACTTCTTGCAGTGCGACTATGTCGGCATTTAAGGTTGCGGCGTAACTTGCAAGCGCTTGGTAATCAGCTTGGCTACGTGGCTTACAGCCTTTACCAACCTCGTCAGCTAAATGCTCAATATTCCAGCTCACTAATTTTAAATTAGCAGTATCACTTGCTACAACACTCGGCGATGACGCCTGTTCTTGTTGCTGACAGCCCAATAATGCTGCCACTGCTGCAAGCGCAATAAGAGATTTTTTCATGTGTGTGTTCATATTGTGAAAAAGAATTTCAGTATATCAAGGCAAATAACTAAATCACATGAAGTTTGCGATAAGATGACGTTAGTTTATCTAGAACTATATGAAATTTACTGATTTGCTAATTGATCACGCATTAGTTATCTTGTTTTCTGCATTAAATTGAGTTCCCTTTTACAAGGATGCCTTATGAATTTATCTCCTTCTGTTACCGTTAAGCATACTGATTCAGGACTAGAGTACCTATCAGTTGAATCGAGCTTTTGCAGCGCTAAAATTTTTCTCCAAGGCGCGCAACTTACCGAATTTACGCCAAAAGGCAAAAAGCCTTTAATTTGGGTATCACAAGATGAAGACTATCAAGTCGGCAAAGGCGTTCGCGGTGGTATTCCTATTTGTTGGCCTTGGTTTGGCATGAGTGCCAATGACGGTTGGCCGCAACACGGATTTGCCCGCACTATGCTTTGGCGCGCAGAAGAAGTGATAGAAAACGACAATAATATTGTTGTGAGTTTTTCATTGCCAATGGGCCAAGTTAATACGGAATACTGGCCACATCAATCGAGCTTAAAAGTCGTATTCACGCTGAGCGATAGTTTGCACATTGCACTGGTAAACACGAATACTGGCAATGCGGCAATTGAGTTAACACAAGCACTGCATACCTATTTCCCTACCCCTGAAATTGAAAACACCACAGTCGATGGCCTGCAAGGTGCTAACTATATTGAGTTTGGTGAAGGTCCATTTGCACAAAACGACATTGTCAATTTTGCCCGTGAAACCGATATGGTTTATCAAAGCACACCTTTGATTCAAACCATTAATACACCAGACGGTATTATTGAAGTTGGCCGTGAAAATTCAAGTTCGTGTGTGCTGTGGAATCCGTGGATTGAAAAATCAAAGCGCCTAAGTAACTTTCGCGATGACGAGTTCCATACCATGCTATGTTTAGAAGCCGCTAACGTGATGGATGACAAAGTGACACTGCAACCTGGCGAAAGCCATTCGTTAATTCATACTGTGCGCTGGCTTTAATCACGCTATATTGCCGAAAATCATAAAAACTCAGCATTTGCTGAGTTTTTTGCTTTAATAGGCAAAGATTATAAAAAAACGAGACATCACGTGTTTAGCAACCAACAAATTTTCGAACAAACACTACCTGACTTTACCCAAGCAGATTTTAAACCTCTGGATAAACTGGCAAGCAAAGAAGCACTGATTGGCACCTTTGTATTTTTACTACCAGCAAGTATCGCTGTTGTGATCTTTCTTTATTTTTTATCGCCAATTGAAAATATCATAACCGCATTAGTTGCATGTGCATTAGTATTGATAAACTTATACGTCGCTTGGTTTACTAAGCGCAGCATCGCAATGACATCTATCGCACTAAGAGAACACGATCTACTATTAAAACGCGGGGTGTTTTGGCAACGCACCATCGCAATCCCTTTTAATCGTGTTCAACATATTGAAACTCACCGTAATCCTATTGAACGTAAATTAAAGCTCGCCACGTTAAAATTGTTTACCGCTGGCGGTGCAGGCGCTGATCTCGAAATTCATGGTCTAAGCCAAGAACGCGCCAGTAAACTAAGACAATTTATCTTGGCAAACACCGTAAGTGAGCGTCACGACGATGAGTAATAGCAATACAGCCACTTGGCAAAAATTGTCGCCAATTGCGATTATTTATTTTGTGCTGCACTTTATTGTGCGCTTTGTAAAAGACGGACTCATTAATATTGCGCCGGCCTTTGCCATTTGGGTTACTCAAGTTGAAAACAAACTGTTTTGGTTTGCTTCAGGTGCCAGCGTATTAGCATTGATTTTAGTGACTTACGCGACCCTTTATTACTTTAATTTTCGCTACAAAGTTACCGAGCACGAAATTATTTTGCGTAAAGGTGTATTTAAAAAAGAGCGCGTCACACTTAACTTTGCCAAAGTACAAAACGTTAATTTAGCAATACCATTTTACTTTTCACCATTTTCAGCTGTGAACTGTCACTTTGATGCTGCAGGCTCAGCCCAGCAAGAGGTTGTGTTACCAGGGGTATCGGATCACTACGCAAATATGTTGCGCGATCAAATATTTAATTACCGAGCCAAACCACAGCAAACCGAGCAACAAGCTGCGCAGTCACCTGATTTAACATTAGCAAATTTTGAAGTGGCAAAGTTTGGCTTAATGTCTGGCATGATGTTTTTAGTATTGGCAGCACTTGCGCCTTTCACTGAGCAAATTACTGACTATATTAAACAAGACTTTGCCGCGCCGCTTGCACAGTTTTTTAATAATCTTGTGACCAATAATGAATATGCCGAGATGGCCGCGGGTGCCACCATTATTCTAAGCGGTATTGCTTTGTTTGTATTCGCATCGGTACTGGGCGCAGTTATTCGCTTTTACAACTATGAACTTAGCTTAGAAAACAACAAAATAAAGCGTATTTCAGGATTATTTGAACGCCATCAAATGTCGCTAAGCGTTAGTAAAATTCAGTCAATTGAAGTCAAACAAAACTGGATTGCAAAACTGCTTAAACGCTACACCATCAACTGCAAACAAATTAATAACAGCCATGCAAATACAGTAAAAAAAGGGCAGTCGTTAATTGTGCCTGTACTGACAAAAAGCCAAGTGAACGATGTTATGAATTTATGCTGGGATAAACAGTTAGACATTATCAATGTGCCATTTCAGCCAATCGCCATTAACTACTTTTACAAGACTTTCGTGCTTTATTGGCTACTGCCTATTTCCATCATTAGTGCCTTTTTGTTTAAACCACTACTTGATGGCGCGTGGCCAGTATTAATCGCACCATTATTACTGGGTGTGGTTTTGAGTTTTTTGCGCTATAAGCGCTTTGGCTTTTACTTTGATGGAGAGCAAGTATTCACTCGAAAAGGGCTGATTGGCGTAAGCTACAAAGTGTTTAAAGGCTTTAAAATTCAACAAATCGCTACTACACAAACACCGCCGATGCGCAAACAACATCTTAGCTCATTGCGCTTTCAGTTAGCGAGTGGTGGCATTAGCGTGCCCTACTTACCACAAAGTGATGTAAATGACGTTATGAACAGGCTAGTGCTGCTGGCAGAGACATCGAAAAAGCACTGGATGTAACCATCAATAATTAAGATTAGCCGCTTATCACTATTATTTTTTTTAGTTTTATGCGTGCAGTAAGCTAGCTCGCATAAAATTAAAGGAACAAATAATATGAAAAAGTCGCTACTCTCATTGATGGTTGCCGCAAGCTTTGCAACCTCAGCCAACGATAACTGGCAAACCATTGAAACTGAGAACTTTAAAGTTCATTTTCCGAAAGCTTACCAAAGCTGGGCTACATCAGCTGCCAACGAACTTGAGGTTGTTCGCGAAAAAGTAAAAGAGCAGCAAAATCGAGTGTTAGATAAACAAGTTGATGTGATTGTTTTCGACCCTTATAACCAGTCAAACGGTTTTGCTATTCCAAGCAGTGTTGACCCTATGATGGCATTTTTTGCCACACCTCCCCAGTCAGATACAGTTATTTCAAATAGTTCGGGCTGGCAGCAACTACTCGTATTACATGAATACGTACACTTAGTGCATTTAGCACAGCCAACACGCAGTGAGTGGCGCCAAAAGCTACGTAACTTCTCAAGTGCCTATGATATTGCTCACAACCCGACTCCGCGCTGGGCTGCTGAAGGCTATGCAACGTTACTTGAATCGCAAATGACTGGCCGCGGCCGTTTGCACGATAACTATGTTGAATCGCTCATCATGCAATTTGCTAAAGAAGGAAGTTTGCCAAGTTATAGCCAGCTAAGTGAAGAGGATGGTGGCTATATGGCAGGTTCTATGGCGTATCTCGTTGGTGTGCGCTTTTTACAATGGCTTGAACATAACTACAACAAAGAGCAATTAGATGCAGTATGGACACGTATGCAAGCGGTTAAAAAACGTGACTTTGACAGTGCGTTTACCGGCGTATTTCTTGAAAAGCCAAGTAAACTGTATCGTCGTTTTGTTGCTGAATATACCCATAAAGCACTAACACAAGAAGCAAATCAAACCGCACTTGAAACGAAACGCTGGTTTGATCTCAATTACATTCAAATGGCGCCTAGCCTGTCACCCGATGAAGATAAAATTGCCATTGTTAGCAAAGACAAAGACGGCAATACCAAGCTCACAATTTATGCAACAGAAGAAAATGCTGACGCCATTAAAGAGTTTGAAGAAGCGCAAAAAGAGCTGCTAGAAGACGATGCAAAAGACATTGCAAATAGCAAACCCACCAGCTTCAAAAAAGAAACAAAAGAAACCCTTAACTCAATTAATCGCAAAGGTATTTTAAACCCAGTTTGGCGTGATAATAGCACGCTTGTATACGGTGCATTTAGCGTTGCCAACAACGAAATGAATACACTGCACCAAGATCTCTTCAGCTGGAATAGCGAAACTGGTGAAACAAAACAACTTACTCAGTTTGCTAACGTGCGCCGCTTTACCTTAGCTGACAGCAATACAGCTTATGCCGAGCGCGTTGAATATGGCTACTCACAGCTGGTAAAAATTGATTTAACGTCGGGTGAAATGAGCGATTTAACCCAGCCATCACTGCAAACAGTTTACGACTTCCCGCAATACCAAAATGACAAGCTGGCTTATCTTAAAACTAAGCTCAACCAAAATTGGGCGCTATGGGTAAAAGATTTAACATCAAATAACGATGTAAGTGTACCAATGCCAAAGGGCTACCAATTTTTGTCATATCCTAAATGGAGCGAAAATGGCGAAAGCATTTACTATGTTGCAGGGGTAAACGGTCAAACTAATCTTTATCGCTATACCTTTGCATCAGATAAGTTAGAACAGCTAAGCGCTGGGCAGCAAGTTATGCAATACCCAATGCCAAGCAAACAGCATGGTTTACTGTATTTAGCGGTTAATTCTGAAGGCCCTGATATCTACCAACTAAGTGACAATGCAAGTGTAACTGAAGTAACAGAGCGCGCATTATCACCAAAAGCCGCAACCGATAAAGCAGAGCAGCCAAGCTTACCGCCAGCGAAAATTTATCAGCAAACGGCTGGCGCACAGCGCGATTATTCTCCATCAAATCAAACAATGTCGTTTACACTTGCTGAGCAATATAATAGTGCCAGTACTGCACTGTTACACGTGGGTGTAAAAGGTAAAGATCTGCTCAATAAGTTGAGCTGGCAATTTGGGGGCGCAATCGACAATAAAAATGCTTTAAACGGTGCTTATTTAGACGTGAAATATCAACTCGATAAATGGCAATTTTTAGCACACGCATTTGATTATAAACTTAAAGCCACAAATCAATATCAACACCCTGATGTCTTAGCTGCTAAGGAAGACGCTACAGGAGCCTATCTGCAGGCCAGTTACCCTTATCGCAATGGGGCATTTAAATTGAATAGTCATCTTGCGTATGGCTACAAAGATATTGGTGATAGCCATAACCAATGGCTTGCTCTCGGCGCGAATCAAATTTGGCAACGTGATTGGCAAACATTTGCGGTTGGTCAAACTGCATCTGCACGTATCTACAGTGGTGATAGCTCACATGGCAGTTGGCAAGGCTTTGATGCAAACGTAGCGCTATTCGGTAAAGCTTGGAATATGCCACTTTACGTTGATTACCAAACAAAACAACGTGATGACATGCTAATGAATATTGGTGGCTTCGCGTCCAGTTTAATTAAGCCAGAAGCACAAGCTGATCGCTCACTCATTAACGAACTACCGTTTTATACCGCATTAAGTGATGATTATCAGCGTTTTGGGGCTGGGTTTGCGTTTAAGCCAAATACACCATGGCTTTATGTATCGCAGCATGAGCTCAATAACAGCGAACTTGCCACTAGCTACGGAATTAAGTTAAATAGCCAATTCGACTTTGCCGTTGCACCTTCAGTACTAAATGATATTAATATTGATTTTGGCATTGCCAAAATTGAAGGCGATACCATTCAAGATGAGGTACGGGGCTGGATTGGTCTATGGTATAGCCTGTAACAACTGACTAGAAAAGTAAAAAGAGAGGCCAGCTAAGCCTCTCTTTTTTAATTATTGTGCCGGCATTTCTGCCAATCCCCAACGCATATCTAACTGCTTTTTATCTGCGTCGGTACATGTGCCGCCCGCTTCATGCAAACAAACAGTAAGTGTATCTCGCTCAAACTGCTCAAGCGACATTTGCATTGATTTACCCGCTAACGTGAAATAAGCAATACCATTATCAAGATAGTAGGCAGTTTCTTCATAATCACCATTAGCGTAATTTATACTTAACGCATTGTTATATGTGCTGGCGTCTTCGCTTAACTGTGTTTGATCAAAGTGGTATTCGCTAACAGAGCCACTATTGAGATGCTCAACCAAATACAAGTTTTGCAACAAACCATACTCAAATTTGTCATAGCCCAACGTTTCTTTCTTCTCTAATTTAAGCAACGCACTTACACCATATGCACGCGAGCCTGTGTTAGTAAACCCAGAAACTGTTTGCATAACATGATAAGAGTTATCGTTTGCTGCAAACAAACGATAAGATTCTTGACGATTTAATCGACAACGACCACCATCGGTAGAGCGACATAATTCAAGCGTTTCGTTATCAAGATAGGTTTCTAGGTGTAGAACTCCATTTTCGTCCATTCGCGCGATATGACTGTCCATATCAACGCCGTTACGGGCAATGTTATCTTGATAAATAATTAATTCATTCGTAACGGATACTCTATCAGCATATGTAAGTTTGTAATGGCCATAGACGTCGTTTAAATTAAACCCCGAATTAGTTTGCTGCTTAAACATCATGCCATTACGGGCAAATTGTTGACTGCCATTTGTTACATCAGCAACAAATGCATAGCCAAAATTGTTTTTGTAAACAATGTAATAAGTGAAACGTATTTCGCTGTCACCACTTCCCGAAATCAGCTCTAAGTTTCCATTACTTAGCTGCCATTTCACTGTATCACTATAAAAGTCGGAACTAGGTACCTCTATTGTCGCTGAGCCATCAGCCATTAACGTTGCAATCGCGGGCTCTGAGTAAACGGCATTCGGAGGAGTAAATACATCGTCAATCACCCAGACACCTGGAATATCCGCAGCAATTAATTTATCTGCGTCTTGTTTATCTGTTAGTCCACCAAATTCTGATTGCTGATAGTACTCGGTTACCACATTGCCATTACCATCAACACGGCGGAGTTCTTCGTTCATCATGCCATGTTTCGTTTTATCTCGCGAAAACACATTATAAAATTCAGAGGTAAGAATTTGCTCATCAACTACTTCTGGTCGGCCATCTACAGCATATAAGTCATTCCTTAGTGTAATCGGAGTGTTATAAACAAGTTTAAGATTACCGAGTTCATTTATCTGCCACGTAAGCCCTGTACTATTACCATTCTCCAGAACAATACTGCCTGTACCATTTGGATTAAGTGTTAGGTGGCGTCCGACACTACGTGTAATAATAGTCGGCGAAAATACCAACTGCTTAGTACTATCTATTTGAGGGAATTTCGCAATATCAGTAGTAAAAATTGCCTGCGCACTTTCAGATGCCTCAAGCGCATATACATCATGCATACGCGTTTCAAATTCTCGCACAATATTTTCATTTGTTAGTAACTGATCCATCGTAGTAATACCTGTTGGTAAGGCAAAAGCTGACCCTGAATTTCCTCCTAACAGCATGTCAATCATGGTGGCTCGCAATGTGGCAATTTCAAAACTGATATTTTCATAGTTAGCCGTTACATGTTCAGATGTTGTTAAACTATCTTTACTATCAAACATATAATACAGGGCTGTAGAGAAGCTACTCACGTTAACCGCAAAATACTCGTCATCCGTTAACACATTATCGCTGCCAGCAAGTTGTTTAAGGTCGCCTAAAGTAACTAACTGAGCAACAAGATTAAACTCAGGGAAAAATACCGAATTACTGGGTGCTGATAACTTAACCAAATGCGAGTCATAGCTTTCATCGAATTCAACGGGCAAGCTAAATTCACCATTACTATTTGTTGTTGCTGTTAATGTTTGATCGCCAACCGTTAAATTTACGGCTGAATTAGCGCCATTATTAACGCGACCTTTCAATGTAAATACTTGCGTTTGCGCGCTGGCTTTTACTAGCAGCTGATGCTGTGCAGTCGCAACTGCGCCATCATCATCGGTTACCGTAACGGCAATAGTAACTTGCTGATCTTCATCGATATCTGTTGTGGTGACTTTTACTTGTGCTTTATCGGTATCGCTTAACGTGACTCCTTCACCGCTAATCAGTTGCCATAAATAACTGACAATTTCGCCATCGTTATCACTGGCGGTGGCGGTAAGATTAAGCTCGCTCTGCTCATCGACTTCAGTAACCCCATTAATTACCACATTCGGCGCTTGGTTATTTGCGTTATCTACAATTGTAAGTGCGTGTTCATCGCGCGCGGTGGCGCCATCATCATCGGTTACTGTAACGCTAATCGTGATTTGAGTATCACTATCTACATCTGGCAAAGTGAGATCGACAGAGGCTTGATCACTACTGTTTAAAGTAACGTTGTCACCCGATGTAATAGACCACGCGTATTTGCTGATCGAGCCATCGCTATCGCTAGCCGCTGCATTGAGTGTAACAATACTCGCCTCCTGCGCGCTGCTGTCACCATTAATGGTTACAGACGGGACACGATTACCTTGATCGGGGTTGGGTGATTTATCATCATTGGAAGAGCTGCCACAGCCAGATAAAAATATAGATAGAGCTGTACTGCAGGCTAGAAAACGAAAAGAGGGAGCTGTTAACTTCATCGAATATCCTTATTGCTGAGGAATCACAAACACCCAATGTTTATGGCCTGCATGTAATTCCTTTTACATGTTTAAAGGTATTTTCACTGCGCCAACATGTGGCGCAACGTGTTCAAACCGTACCAAATATAGTGCCAGACTAAAACCATATGCACAGTATCAATTGTTTAAAAACGTAATCAAAGCGCTTTTTCTATCGCTTGCTTTAATTCATCACTTTGTGGTTTTACACGAGAGCCAAAATGCGTGATTGTTTGACGGTCTTTACTGACCAAATACTTATTAAAGTTCCAACTTGGTGAGCGCGTTTTATCCGCTAAATGTTTAAATATGGGATTAGCATCACTGCCTTTTACATCACTCGTTGCCATCATATTGAACGTCACACCGTAATTGATAAAACACATTTCTGCGGTGTCTTTCTCATCATTTTCCTCTTGAAAGAAGCTATCAGATGGAAAACCCAACACAACTAAACCTTGTTCTTTATATTCTTTATGAAGCGCTTCAAGTTGCTCAAATTGAGGTGTAAAACCGCAGTTACTTGCAGTATTTACAATCAGTAATGGCTTATCTTTAAACTGGCATAAATTGATGCTTTCTTTTGAGCGTAGCTTACGTACATCTTGGTTGGTAAAGTCGTTACACTCGGCAGCCGAAACTGAAAATGCAAACAGTGATGGCGCGAGCAACGAAGTTAACACAATATTTTTTAAACGTTTCATAAGTGATTCCAGTTATTTTAATATAACCAGTATACGGTTATTTTTACTTTTAAGATCGAACAAAATTTGAATTATTTTGCACATTTACATTTGGCTCACTTAACATCGACTAGTTTGACTGGCAACTTACTTGGCGATTTTGTAAAAGGCAGTCAGCTTAGTTTTCTGCCAGTAGAGTTAGAGTTAGGAATACGTTTACATCGTGGCATCGATAGCTTTACAGACGCCCATCCTGTGTGCCAACAATTTAAAACTGAGTTTAAAGAAGTTCGTCGTTATGCTGGTGTCGGACTAGATATTTTATTTGATCATTTACTGGCAAAACAGCTAGATGCTAAGTATCAAAATTTGTGCACCTCCTTCTATCAAGTTTTGCAAGCTGAACTTGCTCTGTACGAAGCAACTTTGCCCGAAAAATACCAAGCCACAACGTCGCGCATTATTAACGAAAACTGGTTTGCTAGTTACAGCCATCAGCAAGGTATTAAACTCGCTCTGCATAACACAGGAAAACGATTTAGAAATGCTGTTCCACTCGAAATATTAATGGATTGGTACAATGATAACTCTGATCGCGTAGAGTCAAACTTTCAATTGCTTTACCACGACACCACTTTGTTTGCTCTAGGCAAGCGAGACGAGCTTATTGCTCGCCTAAACTGATTGTAATGCGAGTATCGCTGCTTTTGTCGTTACCAATCATCTCATCATACGCTGTTTGAAAATGCAGACTTGCACTGGTAAACCCTAGCGACTTTAAACACGTTTCAGCTTCAAACATCGAGTTAAAAACCATAATTTTATCTTGCTCATCAGAAAGGGAATAAAAATTTCCGTCTTCATCTTCTGCGCCAACTAAATAATGATTGGCATCTGCATAACCAAAAATGGTTGGGGTAAGTAAATGTCTTTCTATTTGATTTTTAAACTCATCTTTACGCATAACAATTGCCTTTTTTAGGTGACTTTCTAAGCAATACGGGAAAACTGCAATATTCGTTCAAACTTTTTTTAAGCCATTACGTATTACTAATAAAGGAGTTAAAAATATGAAGAATACTGTTTACTACGATGCACAATGCCCGCTTTGCAGCAAAGAAATTGCTCTTTGGCGCAAGCTATCTGGCGAGCGGTTTGAATTTAAAGATGTCCATTCGCAAAACTTTCCTCGGCAACAACGAACCAATATGCTGAAGGTATTGCACTTGCGAGACGAAAAAGGCTCATGGCATATCGGGTTGAACGCAAACTTTAAACTGTGGCGCTCACACCCGATTGGATGGGTCAGTTATTGCTTTTCAATTCCCGGTATTTATTGGCTGGTGAATCATTTTTATAATGTTTGGGCTGAGCGTCGTTATGAAAAACGTTATGGCTGTGAACAGTGCCAACTTTAAAACAACGCTCGACCGCAACCTGAGAACGCTTTACCGTTAAACTGACCACGAACGCTGGAAGCAAATTTTTGACCAGACATGGAATCGATACATGGCTTATTAATAATTTCAAATAATAACGTGTTTTGGTTTTTAGTTAATTCAAACAAGCTGCTTTGTTCGGTTTCAATTGGCTTTTGATAAGGTAAAACAGTCTCAAACTGGCCGTAGTTAGTAAGATATTTAACGTGAACATTTGGTGTTATTTCAATTAACCAACCCGGCTCATTGCCAACTGCACGAAAACTAACACCACGAAACTTTGCGTCTTGCCAAATAGCCTCTTGGCGGTTGTTAACACAGTTTTTATAAAGTGTTTGCTGGTAATTCACCATCGCATTGTCACCCTTCAACCAAACGTAATCCGCTGCTTTTTGGTATTTCGCACCCGATGCCGTTCTGGTTGGCTCAAGTGCAAGCGTTTGCTGAGGAAAAAACGCCCATAACGCTTGCCCCTCTAATCGTGCGACAAAGCTCAAATCATTTTCGCACTCAAACATCATGGTGACAGCCTTTATTGATGATTCAGTTTGTGCACTTTCCCCCTTAGAAGCGGACCCAACTGAATTACATGCATAGAGTATCATTAGGCTTAAAAGCAAAAAAACATGTCTTAACATCTTGATTCCTTTTACAGGGAAAAACACTATAGTTGTAAAATAGTTATACCAATATATTTAACAGAAGTTGGATTAACTCTGCGTGAATTATAATTGAAGGAATAAAAAATGGCAGGAGCAAGCTTACTCACCCTCATAGATGATATCGCGACTTTGCTCGACGATATTGCGGTAATGAGCAAGGTAGCAGCAAAAAAAACCGCAGGTGTATTAGGTGACGACCTTGCCTTAAATGCACAACAGGTTTCTGGCGTAAAAGCCGATCGTGAGTTACCCGTAGTGTGGGCGGTTGCAAAAGGTTCCTTTGTAAATAAGTTAATATTAGTGCCATTAGCGTTGCTTATCTCAGCTTTTGCACCGTTTTTGATAACGCCACTATTAATGCTTGGCGGCTTATTTTTGTGTTATGAAGGCTGTGAAAAAGTACTTGCTCCTTGGCTTCATGGTAAACATGCCGAGCAAAAAGAGCAGCAAATAGATATTAACGACAAACATTACGAGCAACAAAAAATCAAAGGCGCAATTCGCACCGATTTTATTCTCTCTGCCGAGATTATTGTTATTTCATTAGGCACGGTTGCAAACGAAAGCTTTACCTCACAGCTATCGGTATTGAGCGTTATCGCAACACTTATGACCATAGGCGTGTATGGCTTAGTGGCGCTAATTGTGAAAATTGACGACGCAGGACTGCTATTGATAGAACAACCTCATGTTTGGCTACAGACCATTGGCCGCGGGCTGCTTTCTTTCGCCCCGTATTTAATGAAGCTACTGGCAATTGTCGGCACGCTTGCAATGTTTTTAGTTGGTGGCGGTATTCTTGTTCATGGCAGTGACTTTTTACATCATCTTGTAGATGATCTCACTTTAGCAATCAATCAGTTACTTAATACCGACCTAAATTTTTTATTACCTACATTATTTAATGCCATTATTGGTTTTGTCGCCGGTACAATTGTAGTGGCCGCCACAATTTTGTTTAGTAAAGCGAAGAAGCAACTTCGTAGCACATAAAAAGATGAACTAGATCATTTAACACTTAATTAGCGCTAGCTGTTAGCAACAAAATAGCTGACAATAGCGCTTGGTATAAATGGATTTAAATTATGGTGCTAAGATCAGGAGATCGTTACAACCATAAGTCTTCAAGGAACCAAGTCCACTCATGTTCTTAGAGCATATGAGTGAGCTTATTGATCGAGAGTGTAACTCTCCCTCCTCAATTGTTCTGGGATTACTTTTATACCAATTCACTTAAGTTGCTGATCATCCTAGCGGACTAAATATCATGCTAACTGCGTTAAAATTTATCAATGTAGTACGACTGCATAAGAAAAATTCCGCCTTGTTACCATTTCATTTATCCAGCGCTATCCCTGATTACATACTTAACAGAATTGGTATTATATTTGGAGAAAAGTATGACCTTAAACACCCAATTAGATTTAACAGCCGCGGCAAAAATTACCCTACAGTGCATGGACTTAACCAGCTTAACTGGCTCGGAAAGCGATGACGAAATCAGCGCCCTTTGCCAGCAAGCAAACAATAACGCTGGCCATACCGCAGCCATTTGCATTTACCCGCAATACATTGAATTTGCTAAAACACAGCTCAATTCAGATGTAAAAATTGCAACTGTAACCAACTTTCCACATGGCGACAAAAACATTGATAAAGCCGTGTCAGAGACCAAGCAAGCTGTAAGCTTAGGTGCCGATGAGGTGGATGTTGTATTTCCTTACCGCGCACTTGTCTCAGGCGATGAAACAGTTGGTTTTGAACTTGTAAAACAATGCAAAGCTGCCTGTGGTGACACTGTTTTATTAAAAGTAATCATTGAATCTGGCGAGCTAAAAAGCGACGAGCTTATTGCGAGCGCATCTCGCATTGCAATTGATGCAGGCGCCGATTTTATTAAAACAAGTACGGGTAAAGTGCCCGTAAATGCCACATTAAATGCGGCAAAAATCATGTTAGAAACAATTAAAGCAAGTGGCAAAAAAGTTGGCTTTAAAGCCGCGGGCGGTGTACGCACAGTGGCGGATGCAAAACAATACATTGAACTTGCCGCCAGTATTTTTGATCTTGATTGGGTTAACCCTGCCAACTTCCGTTTTGGCGCATCAGGCTTATTAGGTGATGTAAAAACCGTATTGCAAATCAATACCTCAACAGATTCAACACAAGGAGACTATTAATGGTCTCATTTGATCAAATTGAATTTGCAGCTACGCCGCACCTCAATGCAAAACAAAATGACTTTGCCGAAACCATTTTACTACCAGGCGATCCGCTGCGTGCCAAATATATTGCCGAGCATTTTCTTGATGATGCTACGTTAGTCAACGATGTACGTAATATGCTCGGCTACACCGGCTATTTTCAAGGTAAGCGAATTTCGGTTATGGGCTCTGGCATGGGCATACCAAGCTGCTCAATTTATGCAAAAGAACTGATCACAGAATATGGTGTAAAAAATCTGATCCGCGTAGGCAGTTGTGGCGCAGTATCGAATCAAGTAGCACTACGAGACATCGTTATTGCCATGGGTGCCTGTACTGACTCAAAAGTTAATCGCATGCGCTTTAAAGGCCACGACTTTGCCGCAATTGCTGATTTTAACTTGCTGAACGTTTGTTTAGCACAAGCGAATAAAACACAGTTGCCAGTAAAAGTAGGCAATGTGTTTTCATCTGACCTATTCTATACACCGCAACCAGAAATGTTCGAGCTAATGGATAAAATGGGCATTTTAGGTGTCGAAATGGAAGCCGCGGGACTTTACGGTGTTGCCGCAGAGTTCGGGGCAAATGCATTAACCATTTTAACGGTTTCAGATCATATTACGCACGATACTCACCTTAGTAGTGAAGAAAGACAAACTTCCTTCGCTGAAATGATTACCTTGGCGTTACAAACAACCGCCAATTTATGATTAAATACAGGGCTTACAAGGGTCAAATGACCCTAGGCCCTTACTTATTTGTGGATCAATGAAGAAACTTATCGACTTTTTTGCGACTAAAAACCTCATGCTGTGGGCACTGATTGGCGGTGTCATTTTCGGTCTTATTTTTGGTGAACGGCTGGCGTTTTTACAGCCAGTTGGCAATGGCTTTATTAAGCTAATGCAAATCACAATTTTCCCGTATATTGTGGTTTCGCTGGTTGTTGGTCTTGGTAAGTTCGAACCCGATCAAGTACGCTCTATTTTACTTAAAGCGGCAACAGTCATGCTGTCGTTATGGGGGATTGGCTTATTTGTTATTTGGTGCTTTGCGTTTACATTACCTAAGCACGATGCCGGTACCTTCTTTTCTACCGCGCTCATTTCCGCCAAACAAGAAATCGATTTTGTAGCTCGTTATATCCCCTCTAACCCTTTTGCATCAATGGCTGAAGGCAATGTGCCCGCGTTAGTAATTTTTTGTATTGCTCTGGGCATGGCGTTAATGGGCAATGTACGTAAAAGTAGTTTACTCAATATATTAGATGTTGTTGGTGAAGGGCTTTCTGTTATTTCAAAGAAAATCGTTAAGATTTTTCCGATTGGTATTTTTGCTATTACCGCAAGTTCAGCAGGCACGATGAGTGTTGACCAGCTTAGTACGTTGCAAGTGTATCTTGTGTTGGTAATTTTACTTGGCCTGTTTCTGATGTTTGTTTTGCTACCTATGCTGGTCGCGGCGCTGACACCGGTGAAATATCATGAGCTAATTGATGTTGCACGCAATGCGTTAATTGCTGCATTTACCACAGGTAATGTATTTATTACCTTACCCGTGATCACCGAAGGCATTAAAAGCTATATGCATAAAAACAATATTGCCGATGCCAATTCAGATCACATTGCCGAAGTGCTGGTGCCAATTGCCTTCACGTTCCCGAGCTTAGGTAAACTTACCACGCTCATTTTTGTATTATTTGCGGCATGGCTTACCGGCCATGAAGCAACCCTCGCTGATGTACCAAATATTACCATCAGCGCATTGTTCAGCTACTTTGCCAATGTACATATCGCAATTCCATACATGTTGGAAACCGTGCGCGTGCCAGCTGACACCTATCAGCTGTATTTGGCAATGTCAGTGATCAGCGCCAAATTTGTATCTCCAACTACTGTGGTCTATATCGTAGCCGTCACTTTATTAAGTATTTTCTATGTGCGCAAGCAACTGAGTTATAAGCGTGCAAAAAGCATTTTATATTTTTCATTAATTGGTGGGTTATTACCCGCCTGCATGCTCGCGGCCTACACTGTAAACTCACAACTATTGAAAAGCTCACATGCCGCGGATGATATTATTGCCAACATGGTGGTAAGTGACAAAGTGCCTGAGCATGTACTAAATCATGTGCCAAAGGCATATGAAGATGGCAAGTTATCGCTTACCAATATAAGTGTAATTAAAAAACGTAATTTACTGCGCGTTGGTTACATTGCCGACAACGTACCGTTTAGCTACTTTAATCACAATGATGAACTCGTTGGCTTTGATATTAGCTTGGCACATAAACTTGCTGAAGACTTGGGTGTGCAAGTGGAGTTTATTCCATTTAAAAAGCCACAACTGGTGGAATACCTCAATAAAGGGTACTTTGATATTGCCATGTCGGGGCTGGAAATTAACCTAGATGATATCGAAAAGGTCTTATTTACCGATCCGGTGCTTGAGCTCAAGCTTGCCTTAGTGACCCTTGACCATCGCAGTAAAGAGTTTCAAACCTTAGAAGCTCTGCAAGCCCATGAATCCCTTAACTTTGCCACCATAGAATACCAAGCGTTACTCGGTAAAGAATTTGAACGCAACAAACATTACACGCTTACCAATATTACTAGCTATCGTGATTTTTTTGCCAACCCAGATAAGTACGATGCCTTGTTAATTAGCGCTGAAGCAGGCTTTGCTTGGACCATGTTTTATCCTGACTTTGGCGTTGTCGTTCCCGAGGGTTCAAAAGCGAAATATCCCACAGGATTTGCGGTTGCTAAACGTCACGATGACTTGGCAAATTACCTTAACTCGTGGCTCGATATTCGCCGTGCTAGTGGCAGAGTGCAAGAGGTCTACGACTATTGGATTTTAGGGAAAGGCAGCAAACCCTATGTGCGTCGCTGGTCTGTTCTTGATGATATAATTCTTGAAAAATCAGATATTAAAGACTAGTTTATATATCAATTGCACTGATTTTATGAGCAATTATTACGGCAAATAAATGCCTTTTAACTAAGGTAACATGTAGGTAATCTACAAAAGTATTGTTAACAGAGTTAACGCGCCATTTAGCTCTTAGAGCAATCGCATAATAAGTAGAATTGGTATAACAACAATAAAACGCGTTTAGGATAGCCATGAATATCACCATTATGGGTAGCATTGCCCTTGCAGTATTCGCCATGATTTTTCTCTATGTGCGGGGTGAGAACTTTAAGCGCCAAGCGAGGCAGCTATCGAGCTCACTTGATGGAGCTAACCGCGAAACAAAATACCTAAGTGAAATCGTTATTGAGCTGGCGAAAGAAGAACAAAAACTACTGCGTGAACGCTTTATTAAAGTGCAGCGTTTAGGCTCACCTAAAGTTGAACTGTTACGCTTTAGTGGATTACTTGTCGAAGCATCTGAAAGTGTGATTAGCGATTCAGCATTAGGCCACAAGTCGGTGCAACAAGCCTTCAAACATTATGTAGCCAATTACACCCCTGTTGCTTTTGAAGAGTTTAATAGTTTTATTTTGCAACAAGACACACAGATCAGACAGTTTTGGACAAAAAACAATATTCACAGCTATCTCGATTTGTGTAAGGCGTGTATTGAAGATTTAGAGCGCGCTAGCTAACTTACACAATTATTAACACAAGTCTCGCTTATCACACAGCTGCTGCGCTTTGCTATGCCCTTGCTTAGCCGACAACGTTAACCAGTGCCCAGCTTGTACCGTGTCTTTATCTGTTCCTTCACCAGCTAAATACATTTTCGCCAGATTATACTGTCCCCAACTATCGCCTTGCTTTGCTGCTTCACTAAAATATTCAAACGCTGTCGAAAAATCCCTCTCCTGATAGGCAGCAATGCCTTCTTGATTTGCTTTATTCAATTTAAAGCCGGCATATAAGGGCTTTGGACTGCTAGGCATTACAACAAAACCACCGAACAATTTTAGATCTTTAGGTCGGTAAGCTGCATAGATGGTGTTATTGTCGTAAAAATCTTTTATCTGCTGCTGGCTAAAAGTCTGACTGTCATTAAAAAAGTAACCCTTTTGCACAAAATTATCACTGCGCGCCGACAGTTTAAGGTCACGCTCACGACTATAGTTATAGCGACTTAGTTTTAAGGTGATCGTATTATTTTCAGTTGCAACCACCTTAGCCGCGACAACTCGCTTTTGATAATATTCCTCTTTTAAAAACTTACTGTAATCAATAAAAAAGAAATCATTTATCTGCGGTTGGTTAACGATGTTTATTTCAATATTCCGAGCCTGAGTATGCTGCTGCCAAAGCCAACTCAGCATCAAAATGATTAATACAGTACCAATAAATTTGGTTAACACGTGAAATATCGGCAGTTTCGAATATTGACTATTTTCAGGCATATTTTTAGCGCTGCAATTGGCGCAATATGAAGCGCGCTCTAACGCAAATGGAAATAAGGGAATTAAACCAAAACAAACAAATTTTAATTGTGTATGTGCTGTAACCGCGACCTGGTGACATTGGCTACATTGAATATATTGCGGGTGTTCAAATGCTTGGTTTTTTATATTAAAAAAGAGCATGTACAGTCCGTTTATTTGGTTAATTTACGTTCTGTTTTACTGTAACTAGGCAAACAAAACAACCAATAAAATATTTTCTTACAACTAACAACTGTATAAAGAACATGTGTTTACAAAATTTTAACAGCGATGCTTAATACTCTTTGGCTAATAAAATAAAAAAGGCTCTCAAATGAGAACCCTTATTGCTTAGGAATAATTAAAGGGGGTTAAAAGAAACCTAAAGGACTATCGCTATAGCTTACTAACAAGTTTTTAGTATTTTGATAGTGCTCAAGCATCATTTTATGAGTTTCACGACCTACACCTGATTTTTTGTAACCACCAAATGCCGCATGCGCTGGGTAATGATGATAGCAGTTAGTCCAAACACGCCCTGCTTCAATTCCACGCCCCATGCGATACGCAAGGTTCATATTTTTAGTCCAAAGCCCTGCGCCTAAACCAAACTCAGTATCGTTAGCAATTGCTAGCGCCTCAGCTTCATCTTTAAAGGTTGCAACACTGACAACAGGACCAAAAATCTCATCACGGAAAATGCGCATTTGGTTGTTACCTTTAAACAAGGTGGGTTGAATATAATAACCGCCGCCTAGCTCTTCAGATACTTGCTCAACACCACCACCGGTTAAGAGCTCTGCGCCTTCGTTTTTTCCAATCGCTAGGTAACTAAGTATTTTATCAAACTGCTCTTGCGATGCTTGCGCACCAACCATCGTATCTGTATCAAGCGGATTACCGCGCTTAATTTGTTTAGTGCGATCAATTACACGCGCAATAAACTCATCATAAATGTCTTCCTGCACCAAGAGGCGAGATGGGCATGTACACACTTCACCTTGGTTGAAAAACGCCAATACAGCCCCTTCAACACACTTGCTAATATACTCTTCATCTTGCTGCATTATGTCCGAAAAGTATATATTCGGTGACTTACCGCCAAGTTCAACAGTGGATGGAATGATGTTTTCTGCGGCGCATTTTAAAATATGCGCACCAACTGGCGTCGATCCCGTGAACGCAATTTTTGCAATACGTGTACTGGTTGCAAGTGCTTGGCCTGCTTCCGCGCCAAAACCATTAACCACATTCAATACACCTGCAGGCAGTAGATCACCGATGACTTCCATCAGCTTAAGAATTGATACAGGAGTTTGCTCCGCTGGTTTTAAGATAACGCAGTTACCTGCCACAAGTGCAGGCGCTAATTTCCAAGCAGCCATTAATAATGGAAAGTTCCATGGGATAATTTGACCAACAACGCCTAAAGGCTCATGAAAGTGATACGCCACCGTACCATTATCTATTTCACCAATTGAACCTTCTTGTGCGCGAATACAGCCAGCATAGTAGCGGAAGTGATCAACACACAGTGGTAGGTCAGCAGCAAGTGTTTCGCGCACTGCTTTACCATTATCCCATGTTTCTGCAACCGCCAACATTTCAAGATTCTGCTCAATACGGTCGGCTATTTTTAGTAGTAAGTTACTACGTTCTGTTACCGATGTTTGTGCCCATGCATCTTTTGCCTTATGCGCTGCGTCTAGGGCTAATTCAATATCTTTACCGTTAGAGCGAGGTATACGACAAATGACTTCTCCTGTTACCGGTGTTGTATTATCAAAATACTTACCGTCAACAGGGGCAACCCACTCACCACCAATATAGTTTTCATACTGCTCATTAAACTGTACTTTGGCATCTGCATGCCCTGGATTTGCGTAAATCATTTTGTTTCCTTTATGTGTGTTGTTATTAGAAGCTTTCTTCAACTTAAATATGTGCTCCCTCAGACTAGTACTTCAAAATAATTGTTGCTTGACTCTGCATCCAAATAACTTGACTGAGAGTGCACAATTTAGCCATTATGAATCTCTACAAGTTTGGAGGAACAGGTATGTTGTTACAGGAAAAACGCAGTAAAGTTAGCACCTTAATTGATAATCGAGCTGCATTTAATAGCGACCATGTACAACTGTGTGTTTACGATACCTATCAAGCTTGTGAGCGCATTCCATTTCATGCTGAACAGTTAATGTTTTGCGCTATGCATACCGGTAAAAAAGTAATGCATCATCACAGCCTGCAACGAGGACAAGAGTTTTTACCGGGACAAAGCTTTATTATTGCTGGGGGTGAACACGTTGAAATTGATTTTCCTGAGGCACATTTAAACGCCCCAACTTCATGCCTAACCATTGAAGTTGACAGTAAAAAAGTGCAGGAAGTAGCGGAGAGAATGCGCCTAGAGCAAGCCTATTACAATGAGCAAAGCGCCACTCTGCAGTTGAGCAATAACCCGTTTACTCAACAGCTTTATCAACGATTAGTTGACACCTTTAGCGAAAACAAGCAAGACCGAGAAGTGCTGATCGACCTTGGTATTAGTGAGTTGCTCGTACGCATGCTGCAAGATCGCTCGCGCGAATTGGTGTTGCAGCATTGCAATCTCAAAATTGGCCATAACGGATTGCAATCGGCCATTAGCTTTATAAAACAAAATTTAACTAAGCCAATCTCAATTGAAATGCTATGTAAAAGTGCGGGTATGGGACGCAGTAAGTTATTTTTAGAATTTAAGCGCCAATTAGGCTGCACACCACAAGCCTTTATTGTTGAACAAAAGCTAACAGCGGCTGCGGCAAAACTAAAACAAGGAACTGCGGTTACTCAGGTATGCTATGACTACGGATTTAGCGAATTAAGCTACTTTAGCCGCCGATTTAAAAAAACATTTGGCTGCAGCCCAAGAACCTACCAAAACCAAACAGTTTAAATTTTTTCATCTATTAATTACTTAAATAGATTGAAAAAACACCGCAGCTCTGTATTATAGCCCGCGATTTTATAACACGGAATGAAAAGGAAATTTCAATGTTAAAAAAAGCACTTCTTGCTGCTTCTTCAGCTCTAGCTCTAACTGCATGTATGTCTGGTACTGGTCCTGCTCTTAAAAGCTCTGTAACACAAGGTGTTGCGGGTGTTGAAGCACGTCTACCATATGCTAACTACACTAACTACTTTGGTTATGTTGACGCATCTGTAAAACCAGAAGGTAAATACAAAAACAAAGACGCTTACTACCTATACGCTTGGGTACCAGCGGCAGTAGATGAAATTGGTGTATCTATGGTTTCACCAGCAACATCAACGCCTTCTGATAGCGACTTCGTAAACGTAAACTACACAAATAACTTCGAAAATGATTCTAAAACATATTTCGACACTTACATTGTGTTAGATCGCATGGACATTATTGACCCAGCGAAAATCAAAAACGGCGGTAAGTCACTACAAACTCTGACTTACAATGACGACAGCAGCGAACTACCACAGAATCCAGGTGGTCAGAGCTACAACTCTCTACTTCGTCAAACTTCAGATATCAACAACCCAACAAAAGCACTTGTTCGTGGTGTATATCGCATCTCTTTCACTTCATTCCGCTCAGCGATTGAAGGTTCTTTTGAAGCTACTGTTGGTACAAACGTACCAGGCGTTAAAATTGCAGCTTCGTTAGATGAACTACATAACCTAGTAAACGAAGGTTAATTAGTTTCGGGCTCGACCCTATACCAATCGGTGTAAGTCGAGCTCACTTTCCTTTTATCCTGTTTGTCACCCTTTTATCATTCTTCCTCTTTCTTAATTCCGTAATTCCCTTACTCTAGCTACAAGCAAAACAGGAGTAAGAAAATGATTATTACCAATACCGAACAAGTCGCTAACTATCAAATCACGCAATCTCTAGGCTTAGTAACAGGTAATGTTGTACGCTCTAAACACGTAGGCCGTGACATTATGGCAGGTCTTAAAACTATTGTTGGTGGCGAGATTAGAGGCTACACGGAAATGATGACAGATGCGCGCTCAGTCGCTCAAGCACGAATGACAGAAGAAGCGCAGCGCTTAGGTGCAGACGCCGTGATTAATGTACGCTTTACCACAAGCGCAGTTGCCGCAGGCATGTCGGAGATCCTCGCTTACGGTACAGCGGTAAAAATCTCTAGATAATGAATTATTTCAGCTAGAAATGTCAGTTATTGACGAGATAAATTTTTTACACATTCCAAGCAGTGCTTTAATTTATTTACTAAAAAATAAATGGCACTGCTTATGACACATTTCACCACTCCCGACCTATACGACGAATATTCTGACCAACTTCAAGTGGCTAGCGCAGGGTTACTTCATTTTGGCAAAGTCACTAAGTTTACAGGCCAAGCAATCACCATCCAATGTCCAAATGATAACTCCAAGGTTGGTGAGTTACTCAAAAGTAACGGTGACGGTAAGGTATTAGTCGTCGACGCCAATAACGCTCAGAAATTCGCTTTTTTAGGCGATAATCTTGCCAAATTCGCCATCGAAAATAATTGGCAAGGCATTATTGTAAACGGCTGTGTGCGTGATGTTGAAATTTTAGAACAGATGTCTTTAGCTATTATGGCTAGAGGCTGTGTACCTCGAAAGACGCAAAAACAAGGTTTAGGCGAGCAAGTAAGAGCCGTCAGCTTTTTAGACATCACTATCCATAATGGCGATTGGATTTATGGCGATCGCAATGGATTATTAGTAAGTAAATCACAACTGATTGAATTGGGGTAAGCACTTCGAACTAAGAGTCCGAATCAAAGCCTCGCTTCACAAGCCATAAAGCAAAAAACCCCGCAACAAGTTGCAGGGTTTTTTGCTTTATACATGGCGGAGAAGGAGGGATTCGAACCCTCGATAGGGCTACAAACCCTATACTCCCTTAGCAGGGGAGCGCCTTCGGCCACTCGGCCACCTCTCCAGCGCAAATACATTTAAAATGGCGGAGAGATAGGGATTTGAACCCTAGATAGGCTATTAACCTATGCCGGTTTTCAAGACCGGTGCTTTCAACCACTCAGCCATCTCTCCATGCGCAAAATAATACTCAGCCAACCGTAAACTGTAAATAGCAAAAAGTTTGTTTGCTCAAATAAACATCAAAAAATTAACATTTTTATTAAAAAAAGTAGTTTTCACACCTTTATCATCAATATTTACCATCAATCACCAAACATTACCGCTAATCATTTTGCCGAACTCGACCTTTTAAAAATTCGTAATATAGAACCCAACAAAACGATTTAACTTCACCGCCATGAGGAATGAGACATGAATAAACTAGTTACAGCAACTATCGCAGCAGCAAGCATTTTATCTTTCAACGCAGCCGCTAAAGTAACACCAGCAGACAATAGCTTATCGTCAAAAATCTGCGCTGCAGCAGCAAATGAGCAAGATGGTAAATTACGTCGCTTACTTAAGCAGGAAAACAAAAACGTACGTAAAGCTGCTGAAAATATTTTATGTAACGGCAAGTCGCTAGAAGCATTTGCACAAGACATCAAAAACGCAAAAGTAGCAAAGCAATTTAGCAATAACACAGACTATATTGCTAAGCGCTAATAAACCAATTACCTGAAGTTAAAAGGGCGAGTTTACTTAAGTAGACTCGCCCTTTTCTATGTTTAATCACTGTTAGGATTTTCTACTTTCGATACACCAAAAAATAGATGAAAATTTTATCTACTAAAACTGACTTTTAACGATAGCTTTTTGCCATATTTCACTTATCACGCATATTTACCATCAATCACCAAACATTACCGCTAATCATCTTGCCGAACTCAATCTTTTAAAAATTCGTAATATAGAACCCAACAAAACGATTTAACTTCACCACAATGAGGAATGAGACATGAATAAACTAATTACAGCAACTATCGCAGCAGCAAGCATTTTATCTTTCAGCGCAACCGCTAAAGTAACACCATCAGATAATAGTCTATCGTCAAAAATCTGTGCCGCAGCAGCAAATGAGCAAGATGGTAAATTACGTCGCTTACTTAAGCAGGAAAACAAAAACGTACGTAAAGCTGCTGAAAATATTTTATGTAACGGCAAGTCGCTAGAAGCATTTGCACAAGACATCAAAAACGCAAAAGTAGCAAAGCGATTTAGCGTTAACACAGACTATATTGCTAAGCGCTAATAAACCAATTACCTGAAGTTAAAAGGGCGAGTTTACTTAAGTTAACTCGCCCTTTTTGATTCTTAAGCCCTGAGACTTTTGC
This sequence comes from Pseudoalteromonas sp. MMG024, assembly GCF_021654175.1. NCBI lineage: Bacteria > Pseudomonadati > Pseudomonadota > Gammaproteobacteria > Alteromonadales > Pseudoalteromonadaceae > Pseudoalteromonas > Pseudoalteromonas sp. MMG024. Next base: position 14,251 of record NZ_JAKFZO010000023.1, on the reverse strand, counting down.
AATTATGCACAAACCAATCGGTAGCCTATGCCTCGCTTAGTTTCGATCATGCTCTCGTCTTGATCTGACAGCATTAGCTTTTTACGTAACTTACCAATATATACATCAACAACATTGGTCATTGGATCCATTTCCATACCCCACACATTACTTAAAATGCGCTCGCGGCTAAGGTACTTGCCAGGGTTTGTCATTAGCAGTTCAAGTATCGCCATCTCTTTAACCGTTAGCGAAATTTCTTTATCTGCCAAGGTTACAATGTAGCTGTCACGATCAAATCTCAACTCTTCAAACGTTAAGGTATTCGAGCGTGCTTTTTGCGATGGCTTGCGACGCGTAACCGCTTCAATTCGCGCCAAAAGTTCTTCATACGCAAAAGGCTTAGTTACGTAATCATCTGCACCTAAACGTAAGCCGTGCACAATATCCTGAGAAGCATCCATGGCGGTCAGCATAATGATTGGAATCTCAAAGTTTTTAATGCGTAATGCCTGACACACTTCTAAGCCGTTTAACCCCGGAAGCATTATATCGAGCAAAATCAGATTAAAGTCGCCTTCAAGCGCCAGATCTAACCCTTCCTTACCGTCACTGGCACGCACCACAAAGTACCCTTCAGCACGTAATCCGCGCTCTAAAAAACTCGCTACGCGGTCATCGTCTTCAACTAATAAAATTCTCATTACGTTCCTCACCATTTAATGGTAATAGTATAGTCGCCACAGAGCCTACACCTGAAGCATTTGATTTTAAACTAATATGACCGCCATGCGCATCAACTATCGCCTTTGCAACAGGCAGACCTAACCCCGAACCAGGTGTGTTTGAACGGTTGCTACGATAGAAGCGTTCAAAAATATTTTCCAACTCTTGCTTAGTAACACCCTGACCTGCGTCAATTATTTTAATAATAACCACTTGCTGACGACACAATACTTTTACTTCTGTAATCGCATGTTCAGTCGAGTAGCTAAGTGCATTTTCTAACAAAATCATTAGTACTTGGCGAATTCTACGTTCATCAAGCTCAAGACTGATCTCTTCGCTAATATCAAATACTATATCTTGTTTACGCTCTTGCGCTTTACGACGGTACACATAACACAAATCCTGAATCAACTTTGATAGATTCACCTCACTACAAGAAAGCCTTAACTCACCTGCGCTCGACCGCGCAACTAACATCAAATCATCGATCAATGCAGTGGTGTGACTTACTTGATCAACAACTGCAACAAGGGTTTCAAGGTAATCATCGACATTCTCTGAATGACTGCGTAACAAGATCTCTGATTCACCGCGAATTATTGTAAGAGGCGTGCGTAATTCATGAGAAATATCAGCTAAAAATTGGCGACGCTGCTTATCAACATAGGCCAATTTTTCGTTGCTCAAAGCCAAGGCTTTTGTCCGCTCTTGTACTTTTTCTTCTAGCTGAAGTTTAGCCTCACCCAGTTCTGTTTGTTTGGTTTTTAACTCACTTGCCATAAAATTTAAGGCATCTGCAAGCTTGGCAAATTCGGTGTCTTTTAGTTTTGGAATACGGTGTTCTAGTTTACCGGCTGTAAACTGACTCGCTGCAAACTGAAGTTGTTTTGTTGCCTTTGAAATACGCTGCCAAAAAAACCAGATGGTCAGCATCATAAATAAACTTAATAGCCCGAGTGCAATTGCCAAGTAGCGGTTATTACGCTCAGACATGATTTTACTGTTATCACGGATCGCTTCAGCCTGTAAATTTTCTTGCTTTACGGCCTCACTTATTAAGGCATTAAACTCTGCATGCACGCCCTGTTGCTGCAATAAACGATACAGGCTTTGCGCTTCAGATAATTCACCGCGTGTAATCAGCGACCTGATTTCTTGCGAAGTCGTAATAATGCGCTCAACTTTTTGTGTTACTCGGTCTAACAATGCGAGCTCATTTTGCGTGCTGACCTCAGGTGCCAAAGCTACTTTTTTTAACAGAGAATTACGTACTTCAACAATTGCTGTACGCAACTTTTGCTCATTTTCTTCGCGTAACTCAGGCGCAAGCACGATGCCGTTGCGCGACATTTCACCGATCGCAACAAGCTTTTCGAAAGTGTAAAGAGCAATATTTGAATACTGGTTAAGAATTTTATGAACAAGTTCTGATTTTTGTGCATTATCTTTAAAGCGGGTTGAACTATCAAAGTAAAGACCTGCCATCGCTGAGCTGAACAGTGAAATGATCACTAACGCGATAAGTAATTTATGAGTAAGGCGACTTTGGATTTGATAAGGAAGGTGATTCAACTGCTTTTCCATTCAATGGGTTACCAACTAATTAGTGCATAAATACTAAGTTAGCCGTAAATCTGCGAGTTTACTATATTGTAAGAAGTAAAAAGAGTTAATAATTCACCTACCTATTAACTCTCACAACAACAATATTGGGATTGCGTTCCTGTCCCCTGAAAATACCATCGACTTAAATATTCTTGCGTCAATTAAAGCCGACGGTAATACAGGAACGCGAGACACATAGTAATGACAACAGCTAAATTAAGCCTGTTGAATTAATTAAACTTTCCTAAGTCATATTTAAAAATTAGTTAAACAACATAACTGACTTAAAAAAGCATTAGATTATTAAATTAAAAAAGGCTGTAATTTATAAAATTACAGCCTTTTAAACAGGTGCGAACGGTCGCAAATAAATCATCATTTATTTATATGCAACTGCGCCTGCTAATGCGAGTTTTTTGCCATAGCGGTTTAATTTAGCCAATAAGCTTTTTTTACCGTTATTAGAACGAGTTAGTTGACCTTGAGATTGGCCACCTTGATTTAACGCTTGTTTAGTCATGTGATTGCTCCTGTTGTTTAACTAGGTGCTATTTTGCGTTTAAATATGGTTAAAATCCAATCAATAAAATTACCATTTTGACATGAATTTTTCTAATGCGAAATTTAAATAACTATAGTTGCATATAAACTGCATAAATGTGCAAAGCCCAATCCTATCTATTTGACCTAAAAGCCTTAAACGGGCAAGCTTGTGTTTAGCGTTTTATTAATCACCATTTCATGAATAAACATTATCTAATTGTTTTAAACCCACTACCAAATAAACAAAAAAAATATTGGTTAAATTGGCTTGTTACCACCTTAAAGCAGCAACAACATAGCTACTATATTTTTACGACCTCAGCAGTATTAGCGGATAACCAACTTTTCTTTAAACAACATTTGGCAGAGTACACTGAAGTGGTCATGCTGGGTGGTGATGGCACGCTACATTTGCTAGCCAATTGCATGGCTTACAGCAACAAACCGATTACCGTTTTGCCGTGCGGTACCGGTAACGACTTTATGCGCAATTTTGCCTATAGCAAACAACAACTAAAGCATTTAATACAAAGCGATCGTTTAATGACAATTGATTTAGGAAAAGTTAATGCGCGTTATTTTATTAATAGTGCCGGTGTAGGCTTTGACGCTGAAATTGTAGAGCGCACCAAAGGAAATAAAGGCTGGTTAGCGCGTTTTAGCTATTTATATCATACCCTTGCTTGTCTTTTATTCTTTAAGGAGTCGCTCTTATCATTAAAGCAGCAAGGTAAAGAAACACATTATAAAAACTTTCTTACGGTGTTTGCTAATGGCAAATACTTTGGCGGCGGTATGAAAATTGCGCCAAACGCAGAGTTAAACTCGTCGCACTTAATGCGTTACAGTGTAGAAAAGACACATTTAGCTAAAAAGCTCTGGGCTTTACCTAAGCTCTATTACGGTAAACATGTTTCGCTACCAGAAGTGAAGGAACACGCATTTACACAACTTGAAGTCTTGACCCCAAACTTGCCTGTGCAAGCAGATGGAGAATCTGCAGGCCACACACCGGTGGTGATTGAAGTAGCTAAAAGCGCGTTAACGATAAAAATCATTTAATTGCAGTGAGTTAATCATGCCTAAACTGAGCATTATCACATTTTCGACTATTGCTGTTTTGATGTCGTCGTTACTCATTAGTAGCACATTTATTTATCTGAATTATCAAAATCGTTTGGAGTATGCTACAACTCAAGCACTCAATAATCATCAACAAGCGCTCAAAGATGTACTAACACGTATTCGTTCTGATTACAGTAACGAACACAAAGTCATCAATAGCCTTATTTACCGTTATCAAGCAAAGCAAGCGCTCCTTAAAGAGTTCCCCCCGTTACTTTTACGCGAACTCAGTATGTTTTTACACAGTGACGAACATGCCGATGCCATAATGATCGTCACAGCAGATAATACTCTTTGGGCACTTCACCAAATTAAATCTGCCGAAACAAAAGGCTTATTTGATTCTCCAAACAACGCTTATTTTTTACTGCAAAAGATAAACGATAATAAAGAAGTTCGTTATTTTTATGATCAAGCGCTAACACTAATCAAAAAACAAGCACTCCCCGCCACTATTAATATCGAAGAGCGCCCATGGTACCAACAAGCCAAAACCGCTCACAAAGTTACCGTGGTTGAGCCCTATCTTGACAATTTTCGCAACGAAAAAGTGTTTTCGATGGTGAAACAAGTTAATCAACTAACAGTAAACCTAGACCTTAATTCACAAGCTCTGTCCGAAAGCATGCGCCATGACGCTCTCAAATTTAACACTTGGCTGTTTTTAATGAACAGTCAAAATAAGCTCTTGGCATTACAAGATGGTCAGAATATTCAATTAAATAACCAACAAATTGCACCTTGGCAAACGTGGTTAGCCCACTCCGCAGCACAGGTAAGATCATCGGATAGTCATTCACTCACGAAAATACAAACTAAAAATCAGTCATGGTATATCAGTGCATCAGAAATAAGTACTGAAGAAGGTAGTAACATCATGTTAGTTGCAGCCACCGAAGCAGAGGATATTCTCGCACCAATAAATGCACAGCTGTATCAGTGGTTGTTTATCTCTATTGGATTATGTTTATTAGTATTACCTTTGAGTTATTTTGTTGCTCACCTTATGACGCGTCCCATTCGTCAAGTAAACGAATATGCGTCACAGTTAGCCAATTTCGAAGCACCTAAAAAATCAACTCGCTATACCCAAGTAACTGAAATTGAAGAACTAGCTCATAGTTTAGAACTTCTTCACAGTAACTTAGTAGAGTTTTTCAGCCTGCTTGAAACCCTTTCAAAAGAACAAAACTTACAACATTTAATCGATAAAATAGCCCTTAAATCGATGCAAATGATGCATGCCAAAGGGTGTTTGATTCTTCTCACGAAAAACCAAACATTAGTAGCTGAATTCTTACAGTATCATAAGCAAAAATTCACACTAGATAATCTGCCCAATATCGACTGGCACGCGTTATACACTATTTGTGATACAACAAAGATAAATCAATTACCTGAAACGTTACAAACCCTGTTTTCACAAGCCGATTCAGAATGCTACCAAGCGCTTGTTCCGCTAAAAAATCGCGAGCAGCAAGTCATTGGCCTACAAATATATTTTTATCCTGTAAGTATGCCGCAAGAGCACATTAGTCTGAAGCTTGCTGAGCAAGTTGCCACGTTTTTTGGTGTCGCAATTGAAGGACGAAAACTGGTCAATAGACAAGAGAAGTTGCTCGATTCCTTTATTCAAGTCATTGCGGGTGCGATTGATACTAAATCTCACTATACGGGTAAACACTGTCAACGAGTGCCTGAGCTTGCCACACAAATTGCTGAAGCAGCGAGCCAATCCTCGCAGTTTCCTAATTTTCATTTTGATGAAAGTGCGAGGCGCCAACTATCAATCGCTGCTTGGTTACATGACTGTGGCAAAGTCACAACGCCAGAATACATCGTGGACAAAGCCACTCGATTAGAAACAATTTACAACCGCATTCATGAAATTAGAACGCGTTTTGAAGTAGTAAAACGTGATTTAGAAATTGACGCACTAAAAGAAATCTTAGCCGGTGCGGATAAAAGCGCAGTCAATGCTAAATTAATGAAACAAATAAAGCAGTTAGAAAGTGACTTTGCGCATGTAGCTTATTGCAATAGCGCTGAGTTTGTATCGGACAATGACAAAAACAAACTCCATGAAATCGCACAACTGAATTGGCAACCATACTTTAATGAGCGTCTAGGGTTATCACAAGAAGAGTTAACTCAATACATTGATTACCCGGAGGTTTCTGAGCTTAGTATTTTGGCCGATAAACCAAGTCACTTGCTTTATAATCAAAACTTACGCTGCGATAGCACTAAGTATAATTTACAACAGCCCGAGTTAAGAAATAACCTTGGTGAGCTCTATAATCTAAGTGTAAGTGCCGGTACTATTAATTCAGAAGAGCGTTATGCGATCAACCATCACATCATTCAAACAATTGAAATTCTTGAGAAGCTACCATTTCCAAAACATTTAAGCAGAGTGCCAGAGATCGCAGGCGCACATCATGAAAAACTTAATGGTAAAGGCTACCCCAAAGGGCTGTTTGGTGAGCAAATTAGCTTTGAAGCACGCATTCTAGCAATTGCTGATATTTTTGAAGCACTCACCGCCTCGGATCGGCCTTATAAAACAGCTAAGACCCTGTCACAAGCCCTTGGCATAATGCAACAACTCGCAAGTAAAGGTGAGCTAGACCAAGATTTACTCAACTTTTTCATTGCCGAAAAGATCCCGGAACACTATGGGGAAGTTCACTTAAAAGCTGAACAACTCAATTAAAAAGGGAGCTAATGCTCCCTAAAATGATGACTGACGCTGTAAATAATGTTTACTTACATTAGATTGATGATTTTTTAGTTTCCACTTTAAATACATCGTAATTTGCAAGTGCCGGAATGCGCGCTTGTAACTCATCCTCTTGCATTGCTAGGTCTTTAAAGTCAAAACACATTTGGTCGGCTCTTTGCTCAATATTCTTCGCTTGTATCTCAACTTTTTCTTCAATTTGCTCGCCCATACGTTCCATGCGTTGCTCAAACTCGCTCATATCGCCGCCAGAACTTAACATTTCGCTACCTACCGTAATCAGCAAGCTGCCAATGGATTCCATAATCATTTCTTCCATTGCTTGTTCCATCTGCTGGTCGAACTTACTATCGAATGTGTCGCCAATGTTATCGAAACGGCCTTGATCCATAATGAATGTGCCACCGTCATAAAATGCAGCGTGAATTTCATCGCCAATCTCTGACATCATTTGTTCCATTGTAGCCATATTCTCTAAGCCAAATGCATTGCCCACCTCGCTTAGGGCAACACCTGCTAACGCGACACCTTCCATCGCAATCTCAGCCACTTGTGGAACCTGACCGCGCACATCGCTAGAGTAACGGGCAAGTAATGTTTGATCCGCTGCAGAGAGTGACTGCGCTTCGCCATTAATCTGCAAGTTACCATCTTGGTCAATAACTACTTCACCTGAAGCAGCTTTGATATTAACCGTATCAGGTGTAATTGATAGGGTGTTATTAAATTCTAAATTGCAGCTATCCGACGAAAAGCTCATATTGCTGTCGTGACCATCTTGATGTGCTACTGCATTTGTTGATAAGCCAATACACGCTGCCACTGCTGTTGTTAAAAGTAATTGTTTCATAGTGATTCCCGTATCTTTTGCGTTTTAATTTTTTCTCTCGTTGATATAGCTATATCAAGGTCAGTGCCAAATTTAAAAAACATATAAAATACATATGGATAACTATTTTATCGTGACTTTAAGAGCTTCTAAAAAGTATGTAAAAACTAAAAAGTAGTAAATTTAACCATGTAATTTGTGTATTTGACTAAGTTATTTGAAATATATTTACTTGCGCAAAATACAATAATGGCTATTACTGTTTATGAGTGCTTAAACATTTAATGTTGAGGGTGATCATGAAAGATAATTACCAAAACATAAACAATCAAGAGCCGCTAAATAGCGATTTAGAAAACAACCAAGAAAACGAACATAAACGCGAAGTTAAAAAACGTTTAGAAGATATTTTAGAAAGAAAGCGATTACGAAAATCCATTGGCATGGATGACACCCACAATTACTGGGATGAGCTATAACAGCATTTCGCGCCATTGTTTAAAAAAAATAATTAGCCACTGTTGATGCTTTATGTGGCGGGCATTGCACATCCCTAATTCCAAACTTAGTCACACAAAAATAATAAAAATCAGTCAATATAAATTAATCCATAGAATTAGCGCGTATTGATCTGAACGGATTCACCTAAATTTAGGTTAGCTGTGTTCGTTTAACTGCAACATTAAATCACCGAGCAAAGCTTTTAGTTGGGCCGCTTTATCAAGATCTAACCCTACTTTATCTACCAGTTGCGAAGGTAGGCACGAAAGCGACTGCTGCAGCAAATTGCCGTAATCAGTTAAATAAATACGTACTTTTCGCTCATCCCAATCATCACGCCTGCGCTCAATTAAGTTGTTGTCGGCCATACGCTTTAAAATAGGCGTTAATGTATTATTGTTTAAAATCGCCTGCTGCCCAATTTCACCCACAGTAACACCATCTTGCTGCCATAAAATCAGTAAAATAACGTACTGCGGATAAGTTAGTTTGTATTTGTCCAACTCAGGCTGATAAAGCCGCGTCACTAGACGTGACGCCGCATAAATTGGAAAGCAAAGTTGATTTTCTAACAGTTGCTCGGGCTTACTTGTCATACTATTGCGCCAGTGCTTTTTCGATATAGCTAGCAAGTGCGTCGGGTTTTGTTGTTGGCGCAAAACGCTTAACTGGCTTGCCATCTCGGCCAATTAAAAACTTAGTAAAATTCCATTTAATTTTATTGCCTAAAATACCCGATAATTCAGTGCGTAAATACTTATAAAGTGGGTGGCTATTTTCACCATTTACATCGATTTTCTCTGTCATAGTGAAATCAACGCCATAGTTAATTAAACATTCGCCCTGAATTTGTTCCGGCGAACCAGGTTCTTGTTGGCCAAACTGGTTACACGGGCAACCAATAATAACTAAACCTTGGTCGCTATACTTTTTGTGTAGCGCTTGAAGACCTTCATATTGTGGTGTCAATCCACACTTACTCGCTGTATTTACGACTAATACGACTTTGCCTGCAAAATCTGCAAAGTCGATATTCTGACCTTGCAAACTGTTAATACTAAATTGATAAAATGGTGCCATTAGCTTTCTCCTCTGTTGCAGTCAAATATATCGCGCACGATATAATCGCACAATAATAGTTCAAAAATTGAAATAAATCGCGGTCATCTCGATTTAAACTCTTCAATTAAAAAATCTATTAATAAACGTACTCTTAAGGGCATTAGATCACGATTGGGGTAAACCAGCCAAGAAGCGTTATCTGCAACTTGATATGAGTCTAATAAGCTTACTAATTTACCACTTTCAATATAGTCCCCAACAATATCATACGCTAGATGAGCAATGCCCAAGCCCGATAAACACGCTTGCAGCAGCGCTTCTCCATTATTGCTGCGCCAACGTCCAGCCACCTTAAACTCTTTAATATTGTTGCCCATATTAAAGCGCCAACGGTTAGTAACTGCTATTAAACAATTATGCTCTATCAATTGCTCTGGGTGGCTTGGCGCAGGAAACCTTGCTAAGTACTCAGGCGATGCAACTAAAGTCATAACACGTGTTGAAAGTGGCCGCGCAATTAAATTAGAGTCAGCCATTCGGCCAAATCGAATCGCTAAATCAACGCCTTCGGCAATCAAATCTACATTGCGGTTATTAAAATCCATGGTAATCGACACTTGCGAATAACGCTGACAAAACTGCGCGAGCTTAGGTGCAATTTGCTTTGAGGCAAAATCGCCAGCACACGAGATTTTAATCTTGCCCTTCGGCTCTTGTTGTTCACCTTGCAGCGCTAGGTTAGCCTCTTCCATTGCAGATTGAATCGAGTGTAATGAGGCTGCATATTGCTGCCCTGCTTCAGTTAAATTAAGCGAACGCGTTGTTCGTTTTAAAAGCGCAACACCCAATCTCGACTCTAATTGCGAGACGCTACGGCTAATATGTGATGTTGAGACATCTAGCACTTTAGCAGCTTGAGTAAAGCTACCACAGTCCACTACAGCCAAAAATTCGTTGATCCCTTGCCAGTTCATACCAAGCACCCATGCAAAAATAGAAATTAGAACACACTTATTATTGCATAAATGCAAAAGTGATTTGTCAACAGTGGGGATTATCCCAACTCAGAAAAACGTTAGACTGGCTTTAATTACCGTACCTAATTGAGGCAATACAATGGAATTTAGTTTTGTAAATCCAACTAAAATTATTTTTGGCCAAGGCCAAATCGCAAACATTCAACACGAGATCCCACAGTCAGCAAAAGTACTGGTTATTTATGGCGGTGGCAGTATCAAACAAAATGGTATTTACCAGCAGGTAACCGATGCCCTGAGTGAACACCAAGTTTTTGAGTTTTCGGGTATTGAGCCAAACCCGAGTTATGAAACCGCAATGCGTGCCGTTGCACAAATAAAAGAGCACAACATCGATTATTTACTTGCGGTAGGCGGTGGCTCCGTTATTGATGGCACTAAGTTTATTGCTGCTGCGGCCAAGTTCGATGGTGAACCATGGGATATTTTAGCAAAAGCAGAAGAAGTAACAGACGCTCTGCCAATTGGTGTTGTACTTACCTTACCCGCCACTGGCTCGGAATCAAATAGCTATTCAGTTGTGTCTAAGCTCGACACCAACGACAAACTGCCGTTTGCAAGTGAAAAAGTACAACCAAAGTTCGCAGTACTTGATGCACAAGTAACAAAAACATTACCTGAAAGACAATTAGCGAACGGTGTCGTTGACGCATTTGTGCACGTTATGGAGCAATACTTAACATTTGACCATGGCGCTAAAGTGCAAGATCGCTTTGCTGAAGGTTTATTGCATACGCTAATTGAAGATGGCCCACGTGTGTTCGCAGAGCCAGATAACATGATGGTTCGTGAAAACCTAATGTGGTCGGCAACTATGGCACTAAACGGGCTAATTGGTGCAGGTGTACCACAAGACTGGTCTACACATATGCTTGGCCATGAAGTAACTGCATTATACGGCTTAGATCACGCGCAAACTCTCGCCATTGTGCTGCCACGTATGATGAACGCTATGCGCCAACAAAAAGAAGCGAAGTTATTGCAGTATGCTGAACGTATTTGGGGTATTACAGAGCAAGATAAAAACTTAGCCATTGACCAAGCGATTGAAAAAACCGAGGTGTTTTTCCACTCGGTAAACATGCCAACACGTTTAAGCGATTACCAGTTAGATGAAAAAGTAGCTGATGCCGTCGTTGAACAACTTGAACGTCACGGTATGACTGAGCTGGGTGAAAGCCAACAAGTAACACTTGATATAAGCCGCGCAGTATTAAAGGCGTCGGTTTAAGCGCCCGCTTCTAAACTCTAACTGCTTTAAAGCAGTTAGAGTTTCAGTAAAAAGAACACCACTAAACTCACCACGGTAGTGACATATAAATTCTTAAAGCGATATGCCAGTAAAACGGCAACACCTGCTGCTATTAAATACGGATTATCGAGCGAAATAGCCAACTCCCCCTGTTGCACAAATACAATCGGTACCCAAATCGCGGTAAGTACACAGGGCGCGCTAAAACTTAAAAAACGCTGCATTTTAGGCCCAATGCTAAAGGGTAAACGCTTAGATAAAAATAAAAAACGCGTTGTGAACGTGACGCATGCCATCAAAAAAATAATCTTTAGCATTTTGCACCTCGTCTGCTTTCAAGCACATAACCCATACTCATGCCCAGCAGCGCTGCGAAAATAAGTCCAAGTTCAAATTGCCACAGTTTAAAAATAACAATACTGACAGCCGAGGTTAAACACGCAATTAGCACTGGCCAATTGTTGATGCTTGGGATCACCAAAGCGATAAAAATTGAGGCGATCGCAAAGTCTAACCCAAGCTGAGTAAGGTCCGGCAGTAATGCCCCTGCTACAACACCTATGAGCGTCCAAATATTCCAAGCGATATAAAAGCTGCCGCCCGCAACTAAGGCGTAAACTAGCCTTACTTTCCCTTGATATGCCCTATGGTGATGTGAAAAAGCAAAAAGCTCATCCGTTAGTAAAAAACCCAAGCCTAAACGCCACTTAAGCGGCTTATCAATTAAACGATGGCGCACACTTAAGCCATACAAAAAGTGGCGAGCGCTTATAATAAAAGTAGTGACTAAAATGGTGATAAGTGAAGCGTTACCAGCAATTAATTCTATAGCAACCAGTTGCGCAGACCCGGCAAACACCAATAGTGACATTAGCTGTGCCTCTAGCGGACTAAAACCCGATTGCACTGCCAGTGAGCCACATAAAATACCCCATGGGATCACCGCTAGATTAAGTGGAAGCATATCCCAAAACCCTTTAGCAATTGCTGTTTTCATTTTATTCTCGTTGATTGACCAGTAATTTATGAGGCTTGGTAAAGTACTGCCTTGCTGTACTGTTTAGGGGTTAACCCCATATTCTTCTTAAAATATCGATGAAAGTGACTTTGGTCATAAAAACCAACAGATAATGCCACTTCATTAATCGCAAGCCCCGAGCGTAGCATTTGCTTGGCACGATTTATACGAAATTGCGTTTGATAAACATGCGGTGTCATACCTGTTTCAGCCTTAAACTGTCGAATAAAGTGAAACGGACTCATATGAGCAATCGCGGCAAGTTCGGTCAAACTTATATTATCGAAATAATAATCGCGCAAATAATCAAGCGCAGTGTTTAGTTGTGGTTTGCGTGATAGCCCTTTTAAATTAAAAGCACTTTTATTATGGCGAGCAATTAAATTAATTAATAATTGATACAATGCTGACTGTTTTGCCAATACACTTTTCTCAGTCGCGAGTAAATCAAAAGTAAACGCCATTTGCTGTGCTAACACAGGGTCGAACACTACCGCTTGCTCAAAATAGGGCGCGCCTAGTTTTGCTTTACCAATATCATCCGTTAGCCCTTCAAATAACTCTGGAGTTGGATACATAGCACGGTAACCCCAGCCATGCTCTGTCGCAGTTTGACCATTATGCACTTGGTCTGCATTAACTAAGATAATACTGCTTGCTGGCGCGACATGATTTGCACCACTGCGAAAAAACCGCTGTGCACCATTTTCAATTAACCCTATGGTATAACCTTCATGACTATGGCGTGCGAAATTCTGCTGCTTGTACTGCGCTTTAAGTACTTCGAGTCCATTTAAATCCTGATGATATTGAAAGACTGTGTTTTCCATGAAAGCTTCTCAAAAATAAAGGGGAGCAAAATGTTTACACAATCAGTATAGCCAAGCGGTTTTTTTAAAATTGTACAAAATTGCTCAATAGCATTTTTTATAATGTTTAACGTATTTGCTTACCGTATTTATCTGATTTATGGCAACATAGTAATACTTCAATTTGGGTCTAACGACCTTACATATTGATTTATTTTTACAACACGCTTTAGGGGCCAAAATGCAAAAAACACAAGTATGGGATGGATTTATCCGTTTTTTCCATTGGAGCATGGTCGCATTAGTTGCAACACTTTACTATTCGGCTGAAAACAGCCTTATGGAAGTGCACTTTGTCGCAGGCTTCACACTATTAGCACTATTAGCAACACGTATTATTTGGGGCATTATCGGCAGTGATACTGCAAAGTTATCGGCATTACTGCATTCACCCAAAAGCACTATCGCAGCGATTAAAGGGCAGCAACAAACTAAACCAGGGCACAATGCAGCTGGTAGTTATATGGTGATCGCGTTTCTTATATTACTTATTTCGCAAGCCGTTACGGGTTTAATGACCACAGACGATATAATGTATGATGGTCCGTTAGTGGCTATGGTGAGTAGTGATCTTTCTTCACTTGCTAGCAGCTTACACCGCAACTTATTTGACTATATCTTAATTGCCATCGCACTGCATATTGCAGCTATTGTTATTTATAAACTAAAAGGCAAAGCACTTGTGCCACCTATGATTACAGGCAAAACAGCAGAAAGTTATGAACAAAGTGTCAAAATGAAAAGCGGTTGGTTAGGTTTTGCGATTTTTGCAGTGCTTGGCACGGCTATTCTCTACATTTGGGGCGCTGAGTCAATTAGTACATTGATGGGCTAAACTAACACCAAGTAACCACATTAAAAAAGGTCAGCATATGCTTAGCACCACTCGCTTAAGAGCGAGTGGTGCTTTTTCTTTTATACCTCGCAGGATATTTTTGCGTTTTAGCGAGTACGGAACA
>NZ_JAKFZO010000022.1:0-67091 GCF_021654175.1 Pseudoalteromonas sp. MMG024 | reverse complement strand
ATTTGAACTATCAAAAAGATAGGGCGAACGCCCATGTGCATCTTCACCGCTGTGGGCACTTGAACATCTTCAAGCTCCTAATTAAGTGAAAAGCCCGCTCATTGAGCGGGCTTTTTGCGTTTTAGGCATTAAAAGACTTTAGAATTAAGAACCCAGAGTTCAGAATATTGCTGAATCCTGAATCCTGAATCCTGAATCCTGAATCCTGAATCCTGAATCCTGAATCCTGAATCCTGAATCCTGAATCCTGAATCCTGAATCCTGAATCCTGAATCCTGAATCTTAAGCTATTTCGACTTCTTCTTGCGGTGAAAAAATCACTGTTGGGTCGATAATAATGCTGTGCTTATTATTCATCTTTATCAGACCTTTCATCATATAGCGGGTTTGTGGGTCGATATCAAAACCAATCGAAGTTAATTGTTCTAGTGGTTTAATATCGTCTTTATTAATCGTTAGAGGTGCAGGCCTTTAAGGCTTAACGTTTATTATTCTTTGGGCAAGAAAAAAGCTGGAGGAGAAAACCAGCTTTTTGCAGATCAGACAATGGAAAGATGAAAATCAGTATACGCTAAACAGTATAGTAATATTTTCTGTATTTTGTATAGTTATTTTGCTGTTTTTTTAATCTGATTTAAGCTGGCTAACTAATTGTTGAGTGTTAAACTGGACAACATAGAACTATGTGATTATAAAATTGACTGCCTAGTTACATTAAATAAGTCCTGCTAAAAAAGGGAAGCAAATGACAAAAATAATAAAATGGCTTTCATTATTCTTCATTATTGGTGCATTAGTCGCCACTGCAACTGTTTATGGCATACTCACTTTGAGCTTACCGGAGCTATCTGGTAAAACGCAGGTTTTTGATATATCAAGTAACACTTCTCTAGAGCGTGACGCTATGGGCCACGCTGTGGTCAATGCTAAATCACGAAAAGATGCTGCGTTTACATTAGGCTATGCGCATGGACAAGATCGCTTCTTTCAAATGGACTTACTGCGTCGCAACGCTGCTGGTGAACTTTCGGAATTATTTGGCAAAGCAGCGGTAGGCTTGGATAAAAAAATGCGTTTTCATCAATTTAGAAAGCGAAGTAAAAAAGTTCTTAAAAGTCTACCACCAGAGCATACGGAAATTCTTAAACGTTATGCGCAAGGTGTTAATTTAGCGCAAAGCCATACACCTTACTCAAGCTTTGAATACTTACTCACAGGTGCAAGCCGCAAACCATGGCTACCTGAAGACAGTTTGCTTGTAATTTTCAGTATGTACATTGACTTACAGTCAAAAACCTTTAATCGCGACTTAACACTTACATATATTGCTGAGCAGTTTGGTAGCGAAATGGTTAGCTTCTTAACCCAACCAAGTCAATATCAAGCTGCGCTTGATGGCTCAGAGCTTGAATTGGTTGAGCAGGTAATTCCATCGATAAATAAATCACTCTTTACTAACGTTACTCATGAAATTCATGAACCTAAAGACATGGGCAGTAATAACTGGGCTGTTACTGGTAGGTTAACTGAATCTGGCAATGCATTATTAGCAGATGACATGCATTTAGGGTTAGCCGTGCCGATTATTTGGTATCGCACCCAGCTTAACTACATTGAAAATGATAAGAGCTATCAAATAACAGGGGTTAGCTTACCTGGAGCTCCAGCTGTTGTTGTTGGGACTAATGGCCATGTCGCTTGGGGTTTTACAAATGCATATATCGATACCGCTGATTGGGTTTCATTGGATGAAACACAAGAGACGAAGACAATTCATGAGCGTATCGTCACGCCAGATAAAGATTATATGTATTCACTTGAGAAAAGTGAGTTTGGTCCGGTAAAACATATAGCTGGCAAGAAATATGCGCTGAAATGGGTTGCTCATCAAGATTACGCAGTCGACATGGAGTTAATGAACTTAGAGCGTACAACCAATGTTGAAGAGGCATTATCGATTGCAAAAACGATCGGTATACCTGTACAGAACATGTTAGTCACCGATAGCCAGGGTAATGCAGCATGGCAAGCAACCGGTGCTATTCCTGCACGCACAACGCCGACTGAAATAGCAATTAAGCCTGAAGTATTTGATACCAATTGGCAATACGATGCAGCAGATGTTCCATTCATGGTAAATCCAGAGAATAATCGTTTATGGAGTGGAAATAGCAGAGTAGTGAGTGTTGAACAGGACAAACGCTTTGGCAACGGAGGGTACGCTTTAGGCGCTCGTGCTAAACAAATACAGCAGCGTTTATTCGAAAAGGAACAATTTAGTGAACACGACTTTTATCAAATTCAACTTGATAACCAAGCGATATTTTTAAAACCATGGCAAGCGCTATTGCTTAAGGTGCTCAACTTATCGCCTGAAAAGTATGCACAAGATATCAAGTTAGTTGAAAATTGGGGTGAATGTGCATGTGCAGATTCTGTAGGCTACACTTTGGTTAGGCGGTATCGTTCGGCATTGATAAATAAACTGTTCTCTCCAATTGAAACGCAATTAAGAGCAGAAGGGCTAACATTAGCACCAATTAAGAACGATCTCGAACCTGCAGCATGGCAATTAATAAATAGTTTTACCGATCAATGGTTGCCGCCAAGTGTAGCTTCATGGCCAGAATTATTAAGCACGACATATATCAATATGAAAAGCGATTTGCTCAATAAGCATACTGGAAGCGACAGCGGATCTTTAACTCAATTAACATGGGGAGCTGTAAACGAACTTAATATACAGCACCCGTTTAGTGAACAGATCCCACTGTTAAGTAAGTTGCTTGATATGCCTAAAACACCAGCATTTGGCGACAGTTTTATGCCAGCTGTACAAGGGACTAGTTTTGGCGCATCACAGCGCTTATTTGTGCAACCAGGGTTAGAGCAAGAAGCGATTTTAACTCTGCCTGGTGGCCAAAGCGGCCATCCTTTATCACCTTATTATCGGGCAGGTTACAATGACTATGTTGAACAAAAGAATACGCCTTTGTTACCAGGTGAAATAGTGCACCGCATCGACTTTGAGAAAAGGTGAACGTAAAAAAGGGCATCATATGATGCCCTTTTAACAATCGCTTCTGCTACAAAGCAATAGTTCTTGGGAATTAATGTGATGTCACTTTAATGCGCTCAAGTAAATCTTTCGATTTGTATTCTTCCGTCAATGCGAAATCTAACTGAACTAGGTATTGTTTGTTAGTGTTACCGGTAGGCTTATAACGCCACTTTCTCAATGCTTTTTTGGCTTCTCTGTCAAACACGCCCTGTGGCTCTGCTGAGATAACCGTTACATTGTCAGTCTCACCGTTATTGGTCACCGTAAAACCTAATACAATCGAGCCTTCAATCCCCTGATCTGCGGCCTGTTTAGGATATACAGGTTCAATGCGTACAATAGGTTGTGCTTCTTCTTTGCTGTATTCTTTAGTGCCTTCGCCGTATTTAGCAAAGGCTACACTAGTGAGTCCTGCAAATAGTACTAAGCTAAGTAATACATTTACAATAACATTGCCTTTTGGCATTTTTTGAATTGTGTTTAAACGTTGTTTCATCGTACTTTTCTCCATGTAGTAACTGTAACTAGAAAGCGAGTTATGGTTGTCAGAAACACATGCAATTAAAGCGCGACAATATGCTATTCGCTGTGTTCTGTTTGCGTGAGCTAATACCGCAGCATCACAGGCAACTTCTTGTTGTTTTCTGTATTGGCTATAACTGATCCAGCAAAGAGGGTTAAACCAAAATATAAGTAGTAATGCGATGGCAAATGCATTGCTCCAGTTGTCTTGGCGCGTGTAGTGAACCCATTCATGTTGATATATGAGCTTTGCTTGCTCGGTATCGTAGCTTGCATGAAAGTCACGGGGGATAAAAAGGCGCTGTTTGAATAAGCCAAAAAGCACAGGACTATTCACAGAATCGCTATAGTAAACTGGTAAATGGCTGTTTATTTTATGGCTAAACTGCTTATTTTTATTAAACTTCTTACCAATTGAAACGTGTTCGTAGATGACAAGAAAAGCCATTAAGCTAAACCCAAGTAGCCAAATCATACTAACAAAGCCATAAATATCTAATGATTTAGATTGCGCTTTTACTGACACTACATAGTGATGCAACTCAGTTTCTAACGATAAACTATTAGAAATAGGTAAGTTATTTAAGATGAGCACAAGTGGAACTAATAGCCACAAGGTATATTGAAACTTAGCGCTTAAAAAACTGTGGAGTAACTTACTACACAGCAATACGCAGACAATGGCTAAGCTTAACGGCCAAAGCTGCTCTATTAGCCAATCAATCATTATTCTTTTCCCATTTATCGATTAAATGCTTTAGCTCATCGATATCTTGCTTACTTAAGTTTTTATTTTTGGCAAAGCCTGTAACCAATGGCGCAATGCGGCCATTGAATAAACGCTCAATCAGGCTTTCACTTTCTTGTACTTGATATGCTTCAATTTCCAACACCGGAGAATAAATATAGCTGCGACCATTTTTTTCAAAACTAATTGCACCTTTTTTTACCATTCTGCCAAGCAGGGTTTTGACCGTTTTTTCGTGCCAGTCTTTTTCTTTATTTAGTTCATCAACAACCGTTTGCGCGTCGGCTGGGTGAACTCGCCATAATGCTTGCAGCACTTCAAATTCAGAATTACTAATATCCATAAAGATTACGCGTGTAATTAAAACTAACATAAGAATTACAGTTGTAATCAATTTCGTCAAGAATTATTTTTGCTGTTTTTTTAAACCATAAGTTGCTAAAACTCGTGGTAGCATAAAAACAAAAAGGCCTTGTTATGAATAAATTAACGTTACCACTGCTGCTGTCACTGGGTTGTCTAAGCTTGCCAGTTGTTGCCTCAAACGTAGAGTTTAAGCTTGAAAAGCTGTCAGATAATTTACATGTGTTATACGGGCAAGGTGGCAATATTGCAATTAGTAGCGGGCAGGATGGTATTTATATTGTAGACGATCAGTTTGCTAAATTAAGCGATGATATTAAGGCGCAAATTAAAAAGTTACAAGATGGAGCGCCAGAGTTCGTTATTAATACTCACCATCACGGCGATCATACTGGCGGTAATGAGAATTTTGCTAATGCGGGAAGCCATGTAATTGCGCATCACAATGTATACCAGCGCTTAAAAGACAAACATGGTGAAGGCTCAAAATACTTACCCGTGATTAGCTTTGGTAAAGATATGACACTGCACTTTAACAACGAACACGCGCAGCTATGGCATTATCACAATGCACATACCGATGGCGATGCGGTTATTTTCTATGACAAAGCCAACGCAGTACACATGGGGGATATCTTCTTTAATTTAAAAAGTCTACCGTTTGTTGATGTAGATAGTGGGGGCTCGTTAGACGGTGTTATCAATGCGGTAACTGATGTGCTTTCAAAAGTGAATGATAATACTAAAATTATTCCCGGCCATGGTCCGGTAACCTCTAAGCAAGGTTTGCAGTCTTACTTAGCGCTGTTAAAAAATGCTAAACAGCTAATGCTAAGTGCTATGGCGGATAGCAAAAGTCTAGAGCAAGTTTTGGCACTCAAACCACTTGCTAGTTTAAATCTCACTTATTCCAATTGGTTGCCCGAAGAACGCGTTACAAAGCTATTTTATTCGAGCCTGAAAAATGAAGCTAAAAGCGATTAAATTTAGTTAAATTGATTTATTTACCTTTTAAAAGTGTCTAACTCCGTTTGGCATGGCGTTAGACCTAAAATCATTTATTTGCCCAATTAAGGTAATTATTTGTTACTGTTTGTGTCACTTAATACATTGGAGTAACAAGTATGTTGAATGATAAAAATGATTTACCAGATTTAACAATGGCGGTACCAAAGAAAAAAGGACCAATCGTAGGTGCGATTGTTGGTGTTGTCGGTTTATCACTGATTTATTCAGCGATGTACACGGTTGATGAAGGTCACGTTGGTATTATCAAACGTTTTGGTGAAGCAAAAGAACAAGTAAACCCAGGTCTACACACTAAAATACCGTTTGTTGATGATGTTGAAGTACTGGAGATCCGTACTCGCAAAAATGTTGAAAAATTAAATGCATCAACACACGAGCAAATGCCAGTAACAGCTGAAGTATCAATCAACTGGACGGTAATGCGCGAACAAGCATTTGATCTATTCAAAAGTTACGGTGGTTTAAGTCAGTTTGAGAGTCGAATTCTCGATCCAAAGCTGCGTTCTGCGACAAAAGATGCACTAGCTCGATATAAAGCAGAAGAGCTAATTCAGAACCGTTCGCAGGTAATTGCACAGATTGAAGAGCTTTTAGTTGAAGAAATGAAAGAATATCCAGTAAAACTAGACTCGGCTCAGTTAGAGAATTTAGTGTTACCACAAAAGTATATTCAATCAATTGAAACTAAACAGACTGAGAAAAACCTAGCGGCAGCAGAAATGCACCGTTTAGAGCGCCAAAAGCTTGAAGCTCAGCGTGAAGTAAATACGGCAATGGCGCAACGTGATGCGGCAAAAGCAAAAGCCGATGGTCAAGCATATTCGATTCGCGTAGAAGCAGAAGCACAAGCTGAGGCAATAAAGCTTAAAGGTCTTGCAGAAGCGCAAGCTATTCAAAAGAAAGCTGAAGCAATTAAAGCAAATGCGACACTTGTTGATTATATGCGTGCACAGCAGTGGAACGGTCAAATGCCAACAACCGTAATGGGTGCAGATCAAAGCATTTTATGGTCAATGGATGGTAAAAAGAAATAATAAATAGGAGGGTGTATGGCGAATTGGTCTTGCCCTAAGTGTCAGTGCGAAAGCTATGACACAGATGAAATAGCTACAACGGGTAGTGGCTGGTCAAAAATCTTTGATATGCAAAATAGGAAGTTTACCGCGGTAGTATGTAAAAACTGTACTTACACTGAGTTTTACCGAGGAAAGACAAGTACCTTAGGCAATATTTTTGATTTATTCACTAACTAGTTTTAAATAAAAAAACGCTGCAATTGCAGCGTTTTTTGTTTTGTTTTTATGGCATTACAGCTCTTATTCTACCAAGGTAAAACGTTTAAACACTTTTCCGTCGCGTTCTATTTCTTCTACAAACATTTCAATTGGTCTTACCCATAACGCTTGCTCGCCATAGAGTGGTTTATACAATACAAGCGTTTCTTGTGTTTCGCTATGAGTAACAGTGTCAATGACTTGGTAAAAGTTACCTTTAAAGTGCTGATATTTTCCTGGTTGTATTTTCATTATAAAAAGCTTGAAACCTCAGTAATGTCTTTTTTAACTAGCGCATGCTCAGGAACAGTTGCGTTTTCGGCTGGGTACCCTGCAATAATTAGCATATAGGGTCGCTCATTATCTTTATTTCTGCCACAAATATCGGTTAAAAAACTCATGGGTTTTGGGGTATGGGTGAGTGTAACTAAACCGCTATGGTGCAAAGCCTGAATTAGAAACCCAGTGGCAATACCCACACTTTCATGCACATAGTAATTGGTGTTCTTATCTTCAGCATGAATACCGCCTTTCTTCTGGCTAAATATGGCAATTAGCCAAGGAGCATGTTCTAAATAAGGTTTTTGGTCGTCAGTGCCAAGAGGTTTTAGTGCATCGAGCCATTCTTCACCCGCACGCCCTTGATAGAACGAACGTTCTAAATCTTCGGCAGCTTCTCTTATTTTCTTTTTAACATCCATGCTATTGATGGCTACAAAATGCCATGGTTGATGATTTGCACCACTTGGTGCGGTTGCGGCAACTTTTATACAGGTTTCAATTATTTCTTTTGGTACAGGTTTATCAGAAAACGAACGAATAGAATGGCGACGTTTACTGGTATCTAAAAAGGTTTGTGCCCGATGTAACATCTCTTCTTGAGGGTATTCGATAAAGTCTGTGAGTGGTACTGATTGATGATCTTGCATAATTTTTCCCTTTTTATTTTTGTTATATCCTTGGTATCACTTAGGTGCAAATATTTTAAGTGTTATTGGTGGTCAATGTGAAAAATAGTTAACCATCAATTTGTTTTTACAGATACTTACAGTCACATTAGCTTACATTCGCTATAGTAAAAAATCTTATAAATCATGGAAACGACTATGAGAACGATGCTGCTTTTAATAATACTTTGTTTGCTTTCTGCTTGTGTGGTGTTTCCTGTTACAGATAAAGAAGCAACCCGTGTTGCAAAATTGCGCTGTGAGCTTTCTAGTGACAAGAAAGCACTAAAAGTGGTTGATGTTGCGAAAGCAACTAATACTTTTTACAGCGTGTCTGGGTTTGTACTGTCTCCCATAATCATTCCGGTATCTGGTTTGTTATCGGGTTCTTATACGTTAGTAAATAATATCTACTTTTATGGCGAGCAAAAAATTAAGTGTGATGATGCTAGTGAAAGTCATTAATTAGCAGATTAAAATCGATCACTTTATGATGTTCTTAAAAATCGATTACAGTAATCAAATTAATCTGTTTTATCTTTTTAACTGAATTTCTTAATCTATATATCAAGCCAATCGGAAAGCATTAATTAATTTTTTCGATGACTAATTACATTATAGAGAGAGAAATATTATGAGCACATCGTTAATCAATACAACTATCCAACCTTTCAACGCAATGGCATACCACAATGGTGAGTTTGTTGAAGTTTCTGAAAAAGACGTTTTAGGCAAATGGGCTGTTGTATTCTTCTACCCAGCCGACTTTACCTTTGTTTGCCCAACCGAACTTGGCGACTTAGCGGATCACTACAGCAAGTTACAAGAAATGGGTGTTGAAGTGTACTCAGTATCAACTGACACACACTTTACACATAAAGCGTGGCACGATACGTCAGACACAATTAAGAAAATCCAGTTCCCAATGATCGGTGACCCAACTGGCCGTATTACACGCAACTTCGGTGTAATGATTGAAGAAGACGGCTTAGCACTACGCGGCACATTTGTTATTAACCCTGAAGGTGAGATTAAAGTGATTGAAACTCACGATTTAGGTATTGGCCGTGATGCTGGCGAACTTGTTCGTAAAATCCAAGCAGCACAGTATGTCGCATCACATGACGGTGAAGTGTGTCCTGCCAAATGGCAGCCAGGTGATGAAACACTTGCTCCTTCATTAGACCTAGTTGGCAAAATCTAACACCTCTTACCTTGCTGCCTGTTAGAGCAGGCAGCAATTTGGTTTACCGATTAATGTCATTTAAGGAATGATCATCATGAACAGTATTTTAGATAACAATCTCAAAACACAATTACAGAGCCATTTTAGCAGTATTGTCGACCCTGTAGAGCTGGTCATTGCCTTAGATGACAGTGATAAATCACAGGAAGTAAAAGCCTTAGCACATGATCTTTTAGGGTTAAGTGAGCACTTTTTAATTCGTGAAGACGATTCAATTGTACGCAAACCAATGCTTTCAATTCGTTCACCGAAAAGAGGCACCGAAATTAATTTTGCAGGTGTGCCAATGGGCCACGAATTTACAAGCTTAATTTTGGCACTGTTGCATACAGGGGGCGTTGCTACAAAAGCAAGTGAGCTGGAAGTTGAACAAATTAAGGGTTTGCAAAGTACACTTAATTTCGAAGTGTATATTTCACTGAGTTGCCAAACATGCCCAGGAGTCGTGCAAGCGCTTAATACAATTGCGGCTTTAAATTCGAATGTTACGGTTACAATGATCGATGGTGCACTGTTCCAAGGTGAAGTGTCTGAGCGCAACATTTTGGCCGTACCAAGCGTGTATTTAAATGGTGAGCTATTTAGCCAAGGTGCACTTACACTCAGTGACATTATCAATAAGCTAGATGATGGCGCAGCAGAAAAAACAGCCGAGCTACTGTCACAAAAAGATGAATTTGATGTACTTGTAGTCGGTGGCGGGCCTGCAGGTGCTTCAGCAGCAATTTACGCGGCGCGTAAAGGTTTAAAAACGGGTATTGTGGCTGAGCGCTTTGGTGGCCAAGTGGCAGATACTGTTGGCATTGAAAACTTTATTTCGGTGCAAAAAACAGAAGGGCCTAAGCTGGTGGCACAGCTTGAAGAGCATGTTAAAGACTATGATGTTGATATTATTACGCAACAAAAAGCCGTTACCTTAGGTAAGTCTGGCAACGTAGAAGTCGCACTGGAAAGCGGTGCAACACTGTCGAGTAAAAGTGTGATTTTGTCAACAGGAGCACGCTGGCGTGAAATGAATGTACCGGGCGAACAAGAATATCGTGGTAAAGGTGTTGCTTACTGCCCGCACTGTGATGGTCCGTTATTTAAAGGCAAAAAAGTGGCAGTGATTGGTGGTGGTAACTCAGGCATCGAGGCCGCGATCGATTTAGCTAATATTGTTGAGCATGTTACCGTATTGGAGTTTGCTGATACGTTACGTGCGGATGAAGTGTTGATCAAAAAGGCCAACAGCCTAGGTAATATTGAAATTATTAAAAGTGCACAAACCACTGAAGTTATCGGTGACGGTACACGAGTAACTGGCCTAAATTATACTGATCGTGTCTCTGGTGACGCGAATAGCCTTTCCCTTGCCGGTATTTTTGTGCAAATAGGCTTAATTCCAAATACTGAGTTTTTAAAAGGCAGTATCGAATTAACTCCTTTTGGCGAGATTGTTATTGATGACAAAGGCGCTACATCAATGCCAGGTGTATATGCTGCTGGTGATGCGACAACCACACCATTTAAACAAATTATTATTGCAATGGGCAGTGGTGCAACAGCAAGTTTAGGCGCATTTGATTATTTAATTCGCCATGCTGATGGCACACAGCAAGTTGCATAGGTTTATCCCTTATACATAATACGCCCACTATTATGTGCAAAGCCGCTGATCATTTAGATTGGCGGCTTTTTTGTTAATCACTATCACTATGGGCTGCACTGTAACTGTAAATTGCATAAGTTTTTCCCTTTACACAATACGATCGTTATTAAGCGTACCGACGCTAATTAGTTTGAATGGCGGTGTTTTGTTAATAAACCGTTAATCACCGAATTTAACCTTTAATCATTTTTACATGGTTATATTGCGTTCACTTTCCTTAGACTGACCGATGAAATATTGGCAATAAACAAAAAAGAGAACGCAAATGTTATCAATAACAGGGTTATCAAAAACGTACGACAACGGTGTAAAAGCACTGAATAATGTAAATCTCGAAGTGCCAAAAGGCATGTTTGGTTTATTAGGACCAAATGGTGCAGGTAAATCATCACTCATGCGCACCATCGCTACACTTCAAACGGCAGATGCTGGTCAAATTACCTTTGATGGTATTGATGTATTCAATGATCCGCAAAGTTTACGTAAACGCCTAGGTTATCTACCACAAGATTTTGGTGTGTATCCGCGTATTAGCGCGTATGAATTACTTGACCATATGGCGATTTTAAAAGGCCTAGAAAGTAAAGGTGAACGTAAGGAAGCTGTTGAGGGTTTACTGGCACACACTAATTTATTTCAGCATCGCAAAAAAGCGGTAAGCGGTTTTTCTGGTGGTATGCGCCAGCGCTTTGGTATTGCACAAGCATTGTTAGGCGATCCTGATTTAATTATTGTGGATGAGCCAACAGCGGGTCTTGACCCTGAAGAGCGAAACCGTTTTCACAACTTATTAGTAAGCCTAGGTGAAGAAAAAGCCATTATTTTATCAACTCACATAGTTGAGGATGTATCTGAGCTTTGCCCGAATATGGCAGTGTTAGCATCGGGTCAAATTTTACTAGAAGGGAACCCTATAGCGCTTACCGATCAGCTAAACGGTCAGATTTGGAAAAAATCGGTATCGCTTGATGAAGCACAAGAAATTGAATCGTCTATGCCACTTATTTCTAAGCGCTTATTTGCAGGTAAAACCATTGTGCACGTAATGGCTGAAAACCAACCAGAAGGCTTTGATGCAGCGCCAGCTAACTTAGAAGATGTTTATTTCTCAACGCTACTACAACACCGAAGTGCGGCGTAAGGAGGCGTTATGTTTTTAAAAATGCTCGCCTTCGAGTGGCGCTACTTTACTCGACAACCTTCGTTTATTGTTACGAGCAGTATTTTCTTTCTGCTGACGTTTTTTGCGACTGTATCTGAAAATGTGCAAATTGGCGGTGGCGGTAATGTGGTTTATAACGGCCCATTCTCTATTGCACAAACACTGCTAATATTGGGCTTTTTTGCCATCTTTTTGGTGGTGAACTTTGTTGCAAGTACGGCAACCCGTAATGAAAGTTCTAAAATGGCGGAGATTTTATATTCCAAGCCAATAAACCCTGTTAGTTATCAACTAGGGCGCTTTTTCGGCTCATTTGCTGTGGTATTAACTGTATTTGCGTTTGTACCGCTGGGTATCTTTCTAGGTACCACACTCGGTGCTGCTGCTGGATGGGTTGATGTTGAGCGACTAGGGCCAACGGTATTAAGCCATTACTTCACGGCATTCTTCTACTTATCAGTACCTACATTATTAGTGCTCGCCTGTATTTTTTACGCAATCGCGATTCGCTTCCGCTCAATGATGGGTGTGTATTTAAGTGCTGTAGCACTCTTTATTGGTTATAACGTGGCAGTGCAATTTGCCGGTGAGCCTGCATATCGCGAACTAGCTGCATTAATTGACCCGTTTGGTTACAGTGCTTTTGCTGAAGTAACCCGTTACTGGACAATGCATGAGAAGAATAATTCTGCAATTGAGTTAAGCGGTGTACTACTGCAAAATCGTGCAATTTGGCTGGTGGCAGCGATTGCTATTTTGGCATTGTTTGGCGGCTTTAAACGCGGTTTAACATTAACTAAAGTAAAAGCAAAAAAAGCTGAAAAATCAGCTGTAAATGACAGTTACACAGCAGCACTTGAAAACCGTATTAACATTAAAAATAGCCCGCGTATTAATACGCTTGCTCACCTTAAAACACGTACGCTATTTGAAGTGAAACAAGTGATATTCAGCGCGCCATTTTTGATTTTAGGTCTAATTACCTGCTTTATGTTAATGGCGCCTCTGTTCGACCCACAAGGCATGTTTGGCACGCCTAATTGGCCACTTACTCAAACTATGGTGCAATTAGTGGCTGGCTCTACCGGTTTATTAATGCTGGTGATATTAGCTTACTACAGTGCAGAAGTTGTTTGGCGCGAACGAAACTCAGGTATGGGCGATATTATTGATAGTATGCCTGTAAACAACATTACCTTTTGGTTATCTAAGTTCATTGCAATAGCACTTGTTTTTGTACTGCTTTATAGCTTTGGTACGTTTGTTACAGTCGCTAACCAAGCACTTAAAGGTTACACCAACTTTGAGTTGTCTCAGTATGCTTTCCGCTTAGGTTATATCAACCTTGTGCCATTGATGATGACAGTGGTGATGGCATTCTTCCTTCAAGTAATTAGCCCTAACAAATATGTTGGTATGCTTTTGTTTATGGTGTACATCATTGGAACATTGGTACTTTCTAATTTTGGCTTTAGTCACCCAATGTGGCAATTTGCTGAAGCACCAAGTGTGCCTTATTCAGACATTAACCAATATGGTCACTTCTTAACGGCACATAACTGGTTTATGTTGTATTGGTTAGGTGCAAGTTTAGTTTTAGGTGCATTGAGCTATGCACTTTGGCATCGTGGCCCTGAGCAACCATTAAAAGCGCGTATCAAGCTGGTGCCATACTATTTAGGTACTTATGGTAAAGCGACTGTTGCAGCTGGTTTAATTATTTTTATTGCAAGTGGTAGTTATATTTATCAGAACACCCGCGTATTGCATGTGTATCAAGAGCAGGATGATTTTGAGCTTGAACAAGCTAATTACGAAAAAACCTATGTTCAGCACAAAGAAGACAATATTCCGGTAATTACTAAGGTAAATATCAACGCTGATATTTTCCCATCTGAACGCAAAATCGAAGCGACCGCCAATATTGAATTTACTAATGTGGGCGATATGGCTATTGAGAAGTTTATGGTGCATAAACCGCGATATACCGAACAGTACTCAGTAGAGTTAGCTGGTGGCACATTAGGTGAATTAGATAAAACCTACAGCCTTGCATGGTTTACTTTTGATAAACCACTTCAGCCAGGTGAAACGCGCAGCGGTAAGTTAAGTGTAGTGCGTGAACATAAAGGCTTTAGAGCAGGCAATGAGGACTTTACGTTATTGAATAATGGTACCTTTATTAACAACGGTGATTTATTACCTCACTTCGGTTACTACGAAGGCTACCAAATCGTTGACCGCCATAAACGTCGCAAACATGGTTTAGAGCCATTAGAGCGTGCCAATAAATTAGAAGACGACCGTTACTACAATGAAAGCTTCTTTGGTAAAGGTACAGGCTTTATCGATTTCGAGGCGACTATTTCAACGTCGGAAGATCAGTTTGCAATTGCACCGGGTTATTTAACTGAAGAACGAGTAGAGAATGGCCGCCGTATTTTCCATTACCAAATGGATGCGCCTATGGTGAACTTCTACTCAATTATGTCTGCGCGTTTAGAGGCGAAAAAGGAAAACTATAACGGGATTGATATCGAGATCTACTACCATAAATCCCATGATATGAATGTGGATCGTATGATTGAATCGGTGAAAGACTCGATTGATTACTTCACCGAAGCGTTTGGCCCTTACCAGCATAAACAAATGCGCATTATTGAGTTCCCAGGTTACCGCTCATTTGCACAGAGCTTTGCCAATACAGTGCCGTATTCAGAAGAAATTGGTTTTATTACTGACTTACGTGATCCTGAAAACATTGACCCTGTTTACTATGTCACAGCACACGAAGTGGCTCACCAATGGTGGGGGCACCAAGTGGGTGCGGCCAATGTACAAGGTAGCGCAATTATCTCTGAAGCATTATCGCAATACAGCGCGTTAATGGTAATGGAAAAGAAATATGGTCCTGAGAAAATCCGTAAGTTCTTAAAATACGAGCTAGACCGCTACTTACGTGGCCGTACTACCGAAGCACTGGAAGAAATGCCATTTATGCGCAGTGAAAACCAGCAGTACATTCACTATCGTAAAGGCTCTGTGGTAATGATGTCGTTAAAAGACCGTCTAGGCGAAGAGCGTTTAAACAAAGCTTTGAAAGATTTCTTAGCAGAGTTTAAGTATCAGAGTACGCCTTACCCAACAACGCTTGATTTAATGGCATACATTTCACAAGACGCAACTGACAGCGAAAAGCAGTTTGTAAGTAACTTGTTTGAGCACATTAGCTTGTACGATTTAAAAACTACGGAAGTTGCAGTTGCTGAACAGCAAGATGAAAATGGCTTATACACAGTAACGCTAACCATTGATGCCAAACTTAACCGCGCTGACAGCAAAGGTAAAGAAACCGAAGTAGAGTTTAGCGATAAAGTCGATATTGGTTTATTCAGCGCAGACCCTGAGGATTTATCAGCGGATAACACCGTACTTTACTTACAAAAGCACAATATCAAATCAGGTGAAAATATTATCGAACTGAAAGTAAAAGAGTTACCTAAGTTCGCCGGTGTTGACCCATTTGTGAAGCTTATTGACCGCGATAGCGGGGATAATATTAAGAAGCTTTAATACTTATAATTCATATGTACTTACCAAGCCTTATCAGTTTTGCTGATAAGGCTTTTTTGTTTACTTGAATAACGTTATCCCGTAGTTTTGATTAACTTTTACTTTGAACATAAAGGGAAATTATGCGCTTTTTAATATGTTATCTAATGTTTGGCTTTTCATTTCTAAGTACATCCCTTAAAGCTGAACAAGTAGTACTGACAATTGTAGACCAGCGGTTTGAGCAACCATTGGAATTTAATGTGCAGTTGCCAAAAAGCTATTCGCAAAAACAAAACAAACGCTATGTGCTGATGTTTGACTTTCACCCTAATGCCAAAAGTTACTTAGCGGGTATGCATGATTGGATGAGTCATAATGGTGAATGGCCTTGGTTAGAAACCATTATTGTGACGCCTGCATATGGTAATCCGGTAGGGCGGTTATTTGATGCTACAGGCAAAACAACGCCTTTACTCGATTTTTTTGAAGCCCAATTAGTGCCAGAAATTGATAAACAATACCGTACTAACTGCTTTCGCATTTTTAGTGGCTTTAGGGTGAATGGTTCGGTGGTGCTTTCAAGCTTAGTGAATAAACCAAACTTGTTTAATGCACATATTGTAATTAGCCCAGAAATCACACTAGAGCGTGTCAATATTTTAAAGGGTTATGGTAAGAAAATAGCCAAGCTAAATGATAAACCACGTTATTTACTGTTTACCCATGGCGAAACCATAAAAGAAGATCATCAACAGCATAGATATTCACAATTAAAAGAAGAAATTAGTGCAAACGCGCCTGCATCATTACAATGGCAATATCAAAATTATAAAGAACATTATTTTATGTCGTTGCCGGTGTTATCTACTGCGTATAGCATAGAGCAGATCTTTGATGAGATTCATAACGGCTTGGCACCTGAATCAAA
The DNA here is from genome assembly GCF_021654175.1 of Pseudoalteromonas sp. MMG024. NCBI lineage: Bacteria > Pseudomonadati > Pseudomonadota > Gammaproteobacteria > Alteromonadales > Pseudoalteromonadaceae > Pseudoalteromonas > Pseudoalteromonas sp. MMG024. The sequence continues at coordinate 50,605 of NZ_JAKFZO010000022.1, read as the reverse complement.
AATAGCTAAGCAAGGTGTAGATGCGATTGTCGCGCATTATAAGCGTCTATCAACTGAAAAGTTTGGTTTTGAAGTATCACCAAAATCGTCAATTAATGCACTAGGATTTCACTTGTTAGAAACATCGCCAGAGCAAGCGATAAAGGTATTTAACCAAGCATTAGCGCTTTATCCGCAAGATGCATACGCTTATCACCATTTAGCCAAGGCTTATGCGCAAAGTAATAAATTGGCAAAAGCCATTGAGTTGCAAGAAAAGGCGGTGAGTCTTGCCGCGAATATGCTCACTTGGCATAAAAAGCGACAAGCAAGCTATTTGGCTGAACTTAAGGCACTGGCGCAAACACTATAAAAAGGTAATTTTAAATGACGTATTTATGGAATAACGGTGAGGCTATCGGGCTTCCTATTGGCAAAGCAGTGTGTGTGGGGCGCAATTATGTTGCCCATGCAGCAGAACTCGGTAATGAGGTACCTACTGAGCCGTTACTCTTTTTAAAACCAACAAGCAGTATTGTAAATGCGGCAGGGGAAGTGGCGTTAGACCATAGCTTAGGTGAGCACCATTATGAAGCGGAGTTGATGCTGTTAATTGGTAAACCACTCAATAAGGACAATATTGCAGACTATAAGTCTTGTGTCGCCGGTTTAGGTGTAGGGCTTGATCTTACGTTACGCGATGAGCAAGCAAAACTGAAAGCAAAAGGGCATCCGTGGGAGCGTGCAAAAGCCTACGACAAAAGCTGTTTAGTGTCGCGCTTTGTACCGCTAGCAGAAAATGATTTAACGCACAGTGAATTTTCGCTCTCGATTAATAATGAGCTTCGCCAATCTGGTGATACTAATTTGATGATATTTAAAATAGAACAACTACTTTCTGAAATTGTCAGGTATTTCTCATTACAGCCGGGCGATATTGTTTTAACGGGCACACCTGAAGGGGTAGGTAAGCTTAATATTCAAGATACGTTGAGTGTATCTCTTAATGGCGAAACGTTAGCAAATTGCACAATCGCTTAGAAAGCGGTTTTATTTCATGCAAAAAGATTATTTTTTCCTGAAAACGTATGTGAAGCAATGCGCTAAGTTTGGCCACACTTTACAATAAGCGTATCTAAATCAAGGGAATTATATGCACGAATTTAAATTACCGTCGTTTGTGGCTGGCTTTTGGCGTTTAGATGAGTGGCAACAACGCGGATCTTCTCTAACGCAATTCATTGAGCAACTGCTCGCGCTTGGTATAGATACAGTTGACCATGCTGATATTTATGGTCAATACCAATGTGAGAAACTCTTCGGTGAGGCATTAACACCTCATTTAAGAGATCAGCTTAAGATTATTACTAAGTGTGGTATTAAGCCCGCGTGGCCTGAAAATAGCTTTGCTGGCAAAACTGCACACTATGACTCAAGCAAAGCAAACATTATTGCCTCGGCAGAACAATCACTGCGTAATTTCAAAACCGATCGCCTTGATGTGTTATTAATCCACCGTCCTGATTACTTAATGCATGCGGATGAAGTTGCAGATGCCTTTTGTGAGCTAAAAGCGCAAGGTAAAGTGCTTAACTTCGGTGTATCTAATTTCACGGTTTCACAGTTTGAGTTATTGCAGTCGCGTTTAGACTTTAAGTTAGTAACCAATCAAATTGAAATGTCGCCGTTACAAATGGGGGCACTCGAAGATGATACGCTTAACTTATGCCAACAGCATCAAATATCACCTATGCTCTGGTCGCCTCTTGCTGGTGGCGGATTATTCGCTGAGACAGAGCAAGCACAACGAGTGAGAACTGCATTACACAGTGTTGCCGAAGAAACCGGGTTAGTCAGTGTCGATCAAGCTGCTTATGCGTGGTTGTTAACGTTACCATGTCAACCGAGCGTAATCTTAGGTACCGGAAAATTAGCGCGTATTCAATCAGCAGTTGCGGCAAGTAAAGTGCGTTTGAGTCGTGAGCAATGGTATTGCGTTTGGCAAGCATCAACAGGTCACAGTGTGCCATAACAATTAGCTTTGAATATTGTGTGCTGATTGTTAGTAGTCAGCATACTCTTACGAAACGAAATAAAGGTGCTGAAAGGCACCCTTAGTTGTAGCAAGTTGGAGTAATTTTAGTTTAAAGCATTAATACTGATTGCTAGAGTTCAAAGTCCATGGCAAAGCCCACATAAACTTTTAAGTCGTCATCTGCATCTAAATCTGTTTGCGCAACACCGAAAGTGAAGCCGCCTTTTGCAATGCTCACACCGTAGTCAATATAGCTGTCGTCTTCGCCATACCACTCTGCAACGGTATCACCCATCGAATTACCAATGTGGAATGTAAGCTCGGTTTCATTTAATACTTCAAAAGTTGCGTTTAGCTCTAGGTAAATCATATCTTCTTCTGAAGTTGCACCAGATTGTGCATTGCTAAGATAACTTACTTTACCTTCGAGCCAGTTCCAGCTTAACGCACCATAAAGTTCACCAAAGTCAATTGAGTCAACCGCATCAGGGTATGCGTAATACACATAGCCCACGTCGTAACCAAACTCACCCATTTCGCCAGCAAAGCCTGCGTATAAATCAAGTTCATAACCTGGCTTATCACCACCAAAGTCCACATTTGACGCCCATGTGCCCGCATAAAACCCTGATTCATGGCTGTAATCGATACCACCCGATACTTGAGCGTTGTCGCTGGTTTGCGTTACACCACGCCATAAGTAGTTTGATGAAGCTGCAGCATTAGCGGTTACTTCTGCATAACTTGCTGCTGAGAAAAAGGCGATACTCGTAGCAGTGAGAGTTGTGAGTAATTGTTTTTTCATAATAATTCCTAAAATTGTAGCGCTGAGTTAACCATCCATTAACAAAGTTTATGCCTAAACTGAAAAGTTCAAGAATATCAAAGTACTAGTAGGGAATTATGAATTTGGCTAGATGAGTATATGAAAATAATGCACTAACTCGGTGCGTGAAAATCACAAGGTGCACAAAAACTGCGCACCTTGTTTTGTGATTAGCCGAAAATAGTACGCATCAAAGTGATGGTTTCATCAACGCTTCGACCAGCAGCAACTTCTTTTACAATAGAATCGCGCATATTCTTAATATGTTGTGGCATATCTTCTGCTGCCAACGCACGATCAACCAATGCTTCAGCTGATTCTTTCCCGCGTTTACGGCCACTCGATCTTTCTGAGCTTGCGCGTTTCGGTTTATGAAGTGCTTTGTAGTAGTTGGAATTTTCTTTGGCATCGTCACTGTAATAAGCAAACCAACACGGTACTAATGCCTTGTACTGCCAAAGTGCCTGTTCTTCTTCGGCCTCTGGTGTTGCAGCAATAAACCAAGGTTGTTTATGAATCGCCATAACTATGTCATGCCAGTAACGGTCAAAGTCTTGGTTGTTTAATCTTACAAGGCCAAACGCTTGGCATAAAATATCAAGGCTTGCTGCTGTTACTGGGGTGAAAAAGTCAGGTCGACGCATTGCAAGTAAACGTGTGGCTGGTGCAAGAGTCGCTTTTTCATTATCAACGGCTGCAAACGCAGCAATATAACCACGCACAAAGTCCATGTAGTTTTCTAACGTGATATCGCCTTCAAGTGGAATATGATTAAGCGCTTCATTTAAGTCAGTACAGCTGGTGGCGATTACATTATGCAGTGCTTTAGCGGTTTTAGTTGATGCTAGCCATTCAACATCAAACTGGTAGATGCTGGGGTCATGTTTTGCAGTATGTTTGCCTGCGAACGCCAGCTTATCTTCTTCAATCATCTCAACCAGCGAGGTTTCACGAATGCTTTCAATATGCTTAAGCAGTGCGAGTTGCTCATCTAGCACAATGCGTTCTTTGTTGTGCTGAATTGAATCAAATACAACTGGCCAAGGCGCAATACGTAGCGTTTTAATTTGGCTAATGCCAATACCCGCCTCTAGCTGTTGCTGAATTTTCTTTAAAATTGGCAGCTGGTTTGGTTCAAGCAAATCAAAATTAATGCGTTTGCTTACGACATCAATTAATTCATAACACCAGCCGGCAAAGTCTTCTGGATGGTTACTTACTTTTACGGCCATTAAGTTAAGGCTAACATCTGGAATAAGTTTTAAAATGTTTTGGTAGATGTTTGCTTCCACTTCAGAAAGTGGCATTTTCGATGGCGACGTAAGCAATTTTTTCATAATTAGTAAGTGACCCCAATATAATATTAATAATGTCCTTCAAAGCGTTACGCTAAGCGGGCTGTGGATCATACTGAGATCTAATTTTGATGCAATATTGACTTCTTAAATTTCACGTCTGAGTAAACTAAAAACTTGAAGGTCATGGGTTTTATTTTTCCAAACGCCTTTTTCACGCATTACACCATCTAAATGAAAACCAAGTTTGGTAAACAACATAGTCGAAGCAGCGTTTTCTGGTAGTACTTCCGCTTCAATACGATTTAAAGAGGCTATATGGGTAAACATCCATTTTGTCATCGTGTTAATTGCATTTGATGCGAAACCTTGTTGCCAGAAATCAGGATGGATCTCGATACTAATTTTCGCTGTGCGTGTGCAAAAATCATATGTGTACCCACAACTACCAATAATTTGTTTGCGCGTGTTGCACTTTATTAGCCAACGATGCCCGTTACCTTGTCTGCGTATTAGCTCATCTTGATCAATAAGCTTTTTAGCTTCTGCTAAGTCGCTCATAACTGGTAACTCGTAAAATTCACATACCTTAAAGTTTGAAAAAAGCTGGAAAACAACTTTGGCATGCTCTTGCGTTTGTTGAACTAAGGTGAACTTGTCGGTTGTGATTTCAGGAAAGTTATCAATACTTAGATGAATCAGATGATGACCCCACTTTTCATAGCGTTTTTGCTCTACCAGACCAAGGTTCGTAAGTATTTTATGTGATGCAGTATTAGCAACATCTACTTCGCCAACAATATAAGAAAGGCCAAGTTGGTTAAATGCATATTCGAGTGCGGCACGGCTTGCTTCCATGCCCAGTCCTTTACCCCAATATTCTGGCAGCATGCGGTAGCCGATATCAGGTGCATTTAATTCGGGTTCATATTTTAAGCCACAAAACCCAATAACTTGGTTGTTTTCTTTAAGGACCAAGGCAAAGCGCGCATAGCCAACCTCGTTATATTCTTTTAACCAAATATTGTGAATAATATTTTCGGCATCGTTTAGGGTGTTTACCCAGCCTGCGTCTCCAGTATAACGGGTAACATCTTCATTACTGCTAAATTTGAATACGTGATCAGCATCTTCAAGCGTAAATTCGCGCATTAATAAACGCGGTGTTTCAATAAGTGTATTCATATTTTCTCCTTATCTGTACTGGTAAAAACTTTAATACCGATCAAAAATGCGATACAGACACAGTTGCAGAATATTTTTAGGGTACAGATGGCTGAGTTCAAATACCGTCAGTTATTTTCTTACTATCAACAGCTCATTAGTAATGGCGAATTGCTACCCGGCGATAAATTGCCCTCGGTTAGGGCATTGAGCAAGCGTCACGACGTTTCTATTAGCACGGCTACTAAGGTTTTGTCTGAGCTTGAAAAGGTGACACTTATACATGCAAAACCTAAATCGGGCTATTTTGTAAATGGCGAGAGTAAATTTAAAGCGCATAGCTATGGCAGTGATGTAATTTATAAGCGTGACTTACATGCTTTACCACTAGCGCAGTCGGTACAGTACTCGTTTAATGATGAATCTATTTTGCCGCTGTCCTGCACGGGCCCTTCGACCGTGTTAGATAATGAAGCACTGCTCAACAAGTTGCACCGTAAAGTATTAACGCAACGACCTTATCGTTTAAAGCAGGATAATTTTGAAGCAGGTTTACCAAAGCTACGAAGTACGCTTGCGCAACACTTAAGTTGCAATGACTTTTCTTATGCCAGTGAAAATATCTTAATCACGCATGGGCGCAGCGATGCGCTGAGCCTGGCTATAACCTCTTTGGGGTTATTGCAAAAGCGGGTTGCTATTGAAGCGCCATGCTCATTTTTCATAAACGCTAATATGGCGCAATTGCAAATCGACACTGTCGCTATTCCAATGCAAGCTAATTACGCCGATGAAATAGCTTTGCTCGATAAGGTGTATCAAGCCGAGCCTTTCAGTGCATATGTGTTTAATCCAAATTTTAATGACCCAACTGGACGCTTGTTGCATGACCAAGACAAAAAGGCATTGGTCGCATGGGCGCAAGCACGTGATGTTGTGTTAATTGAATATGATCGAGGGGAGCTTTACTTTTCTGGATTGCGGCCTAAATCGATCATGCATTTTTTAACACCGCAAGATAAAACACCTGCAATTAGCATTGGCGATTTCTCTGATACGATAAGCTTTAGTTTCTCGCTTGGTTATATGGTTTGCCATCAATGTATTGAATTATGCCTTTTTACAAAACATATCACGGTAGAAAAGCCTGATATGGCAAGCCAAATGATGCTAAACGAGATGATTAGCTCATTAGAATACCGAAAATTACTTACGCGATTAAGAAAAGCAATGTGGCAGCAGTACACTGAAACCTTGTCTATTTTGCAGCCACTAGTGGGTTACTTAGATATACCAACAATTTCCGGGGGCCCTTGTTTATGGTTAAAGCTACCTCATAGCAAAAGTTCAGAAATGCTCTTTAAACGATTAATAAAACACAATGTGGCGATTGCGCCCGGCAAAATGTTTTTAACAAATGCAGAATTTGATAATTATTTTCGCATTACCTTTGCCTTGCCATGGCAGCCAAGAATGGTTAAAGGGCTTAATACATTGGTTCAAGAAACCTTGCGATTTTTAGAGAGTTAGGTTTTAACTTTAATGCGCGTTAGCTATAGTAGCGTTAGATGTGATTTAAGGGACACACAATGAAAACTCTCGTAAAAGTTATTGGATTTCTACTACTTGGTTTAATCGCGTTAATTGTGGCTTTGCCATTTATTATTCCGGTCGATTTTATTTTCAAGCAAGTTACGCAATCGGTTGAGCAAACAACAGGGCGCACGCTCGAGATTAAAGGCGATAAAAGCCTGTCTGTATTCCCTGCGCTAAAACTGGAACTTAATGATGTGACATTTGCTAACTTTGAGCAGGGTTCAAAGCCGAATATGGCAGCTATGGAGCAGCTTGCGATTCACATTCCTTACCTGTCGGTTTTATCTGGTGATATTAAACTTGAAAAGTTTGTCATTAAAAATCCAGAAATATTGCTTGAGAAAATGCCTAATGGCGAAGTTAACTGGCAGCTAGTTAATGCGTCGGGTGCGACAGAACAAAGCAAGGGACCAGAACAGCAAGGTAAAGCAAAAAGTTTACCCGAAGGCGTTGATATTCAATTAGGCGAAGTCGCGATTTATGGCGGTAGCTTTACTTTTATCGATCATCAAAATAATACATCGCAAAAAGTAACAGACTTAGATTTAGCAATTCAATTACCTTCGCTTAAAAAGGACCTGAAAGTAGAAGGTGCCGTTACTTACATGGCCGAGAAATTCGAATTAGATGTAACACTTAACACTCCAGAAAAACTATTGTTAGGCCAAGATTTTACGTTAAAAACCGCATTTGATTCTCGCTTGGTTGCACTTACCTTTGATGGACTAGTTGCAAAACAGATGACTGATTTTAGTGGTAAGTTAGATCTGACGGGCGACTCGGTTAAAGCGCTTGCTAATTGGCAAAACCAAGCGCTTGCAGCGAAAGAAAATGCATTTAATAAATTTTCAATTGCGTCAGAAATGCGTTTTGCCGGACAAGAATTTAATTTATCTAAACTCGATGCCAGCTTAGATGACCTAGCAATTAAAGGTTCGGCAAAGGTGGCGTTAACAAAGGTGCCTAAGATTACTGCCAATGTTGATTTAGGTATGTTAAATGTGAACCCTTACTTACCTGAATCAATTGATGTGCCAGACGAGCCAACAGAACAAAACACCGACACACCAAGCAAGTCACAACCAATTGTGTGGGATGACAGTGAAATCGATTTGTCGGTGCTTAACAGTGTAAATGCTGATATCAAAATCGCTGCTACGGGCTTTCAGTTTAAAGAAATCAAACTGGGTGAAACTAAGTTATCGCTCAAACTTAACAATGGTACGGCACAGCTAGGTTTAGACAAGTTTAAAGCGTACGAAGGCGACGGTACGGGACAAGTAGTATTAGTGGCCAAACGTGCACCATATAAATTAAATACATCGTTTTCATTTGATGGTATTCAAGCAGAGCCTTTATTAACCGACGCGGTTGGTTTTGATAAATTAATGGGCAAAGGGTTATTAACCATTGCGCTTAATAGCCAAGGGCAATCACAGAAGCAGTTTATTGAATCACTGCATGGCAGCGTTGGGTTTGGTTTTAATGATGGTGCCGTTAAAGGCGCTAATATTGCTGCTATGGTACGTAGCGCAGAGCAACTTATTAAAGGCGGTGGCCTTGATGCAAAAGGACTTGAAAAGGGCTTTGATAACGCTGAAAAAACGGATTTTTCAGAGCTTGCGGGTAACTTTCAGTTTAACGAAGGCGTGAGTAAACAAAACGAATTGACCTTAAAAAGCCCATTGATTCGCGTTACTGGCAATGGTGATATTGATCTACCGGCGACAAAAATTAACTATCGTCTGGTAACCGGCATAGTTGATTCAATTGAAGGACAAGGCACGCGAGATAAAAGTACCGGCTTTAAAATTCCAATTCGTTTAAAAGGCCCATTGCATGATGTGCAAGTAAAGCCTGATATTGGCGAAGCGGCAAAAGACAAAGCGAAAGATAAGATCAAAGATAAGCTAAAAGATTTATTTAACAAGGAGTAGCCGTCCTTTGTTTAATCATTCGGTTTACCGAAAATATTAACAAAGACAGATTGTCTCTCGCATGCTTTGATTAGCGGGTTTGTAAAATGTTTATTATGCATTCCCGCTAGCGCTTGAAATCGCCTTCACATACCCCCATTAATCTTTCTCAGTAAATATAAATAGCACTGTACGTTTTTTGAACTCTTTGTTATTGCAAGGCTTTTTTTATCATTAGTTTAACGACTAAATTAATTAAAAAATAACCTACCACTTATTAGTGTTTGCTGGTACAATTGCCCGCCCTTGAGCTGTCGATGACACGCTTAATGGTGAACAAATAAACGTTTAGGTCGTGAATTTGTATGAATTTGCGGCAATTTTTAACTACACCGGAGCATATAAAATGATCCAAATGCAAACTCAGCTGGACGTTGCTGATAACAGCGGCGCTCGCAAAGTGCAGTGTATTAAAGTCCTTGGCGGTTCGCACCGTCGCTACGCAGCGATTGGCGATATCATCAAAGTTTCTGTTAAAGAAGCTATTCCTCGCGGTAAAGTGAAGAAAGGTGATGTTAAAAACGCAGTAGTTGTGCGTACTAAAAAAGGCGTTCGTCGTCCAGACGGCTCTTTAATCCGTTTCGATAGCAATGCGGCAGTAATCTTAAATGATAGCTTACAGCCAATTGGTACTCGTATCTTTGGCCCTGTGACTCGTGAACTTCGTAACGATAAGTTCATGAAGATCGTTTCACTAGCCCCAGAAGTACTATAAGGAGTCGATCATGGCAGCAAAAATCCGTCGTGATGACGAAGTAATCGTACTTGCAGGTAAAGACAAAGGTAAGCGCGGCAAAGTGCTTTCAGTTGTAACTGAATCTAGTCGAGTATTTGTTGAAGGCGTTAACTTAATCAAGAAGCACCAGAAGCCAGTTCCTCAGTTGAACCAGCCAGGCGGTATTGTTGAGAAAGAAGCGTCAGTAGACGTATCAAACGTAGCGATCTTTAACCAGGAAACTGGTAAAGCGGATCGTGTAGGTTTCAAGATTGAAGATGGTAAGAAAGTACGTATCTTCAAATCTACCGGTAAAACTATCTAATAGTCGGAGTATACGATGGCGAAACTGCATGAAGTATATAAAGACAAAGTAGTAGCTGAACTAGTAAAAGAGTTCAACTACAGCTCTGTCATGCAAGTCCCTCGAATTGAGAAAATCACCCTTAACATGGGTGTGGGCGAAGCCCTAGCGGACAAAAAGATTCTAGAGAACGCTGTAAGCGACCTAGAAGCTATCTCTGGTCAGAAGCCACTAATCACTAAAGCACGCAAATCAGTTGCTGGTTTTAAGATTCGTGAAGGCTATCCGATCGGTTGTAAAGTAACCCTACGCGGTGAGCGTATGTGGGATTTCCTAGAGCGTTTAGTCTCTATTGCGATGCCACGTATTCGTGACTTCCGCGGTGTTAGCGCAAAGTCTTTTGACGGTCGCGGTAACTATTCTATGGGCGTACGTGAGCAAATCATCTTCCCAGAAATCGATTATGATAAAGTAGACCGCGTTCGCGGTATGGATATCACAATCACTACTTCTGCGAAAAGTGATGAGGAAGGCCGTGCGTTGTTAACAGCGTTTAACTTCCCATTCAAGAAATAAGGGTAGGGTTATGGCAAAGAATTCAATGAAAGCGCGCGAAGCAAAGCGCACTAAACTAGTTGCTCAGTACGCTGAAAAGCGCGCAGCACTAAAAGCAATCATCTCTGACGTAAACGCGTCTGAAGATGATCGTTGGGACGCGGTATTAAAGCTTCAAAGCCTTCCGCGTGATTCAAGCCCTGCACGTCAACGTAATCGTTGTAACATCACGGGCCGCCCACATGGTTACCTTCGTAAGTTCGGCTTAAGCCGTATCAAATTACGCGAAGCTGCTATGCGCGGTGAAGTTCCTGGCCTTAAAAAGGCTTCTTGGTAATAGAATCACGGGAGTAAGACAATGAGCTTGCAAGATCCAATCGCGGATATGTTTACACGTGTTCGTAACGGCCAACAGGCTAAGAAGGTTTCAGTATCTATGCCTTCTTCAAAGCTAAAAATTGCCGTTGCAAAACTACTTAAAGAAGAAGGTTACATCACAGACTACGCAGTAGCTGGCGACGTTAAACCTGAGCTTTCTGTAGAATTAAAATATTTCGAAGGCAAAGCTGTAATCGAGTCTCTACAGCGCGTTAGCCGTCCTGGTCTACGTATCTACAAGAAACGTGGCGACTTACCAAAGGTAATGGGCGGTTTAGGCATTGCTATCGTTTCAACTTCTAAAGGCTTGATGACTGACCGTGCTGCACGTGGTGCTGGTATCGGTGGTGAAATCATCGGCTTTGTAGCTTAATCGGAGGGGAACTATGTCTCGCGTAGCAAAGGCACCTATCAATGTTCCTGCCGGTGTAGAAGTTACACTAGCTGGTCAGGATATCAAAGTTAAAGGTAAAAGCGGTGAGTTAACTCGCACTATCAACGCAGCTGTTGAAGTAACGCTTGAAGAAAACGTAATCAAAACTCTTCCTCGTGAAGGTTTTGCTGACGGCTGGGCACAAGCAGGTACTGCTCGTGCACTAATCAACAACATGGTTGTTGGTGCAGGCGAAGGTTACGAGAAAAAACTTCAGCTAGTTGGTGTTGGTTACCGTGCAGCAGCTAAGGGTAAAGTATTAGACCTAACTCTTGGTTTCTCACACCCTGTGAACTTCCCAGTTCCAGAAGGTATCACTGTTGAAACACCTAGCCAAACTGAAATTGTGGTTAAAGGCGCAGATAAGCAGTTAGTTGGCCAAGTTGCTGCTAACATTCGCGCATACCGTGAGCCAGAGCCGTATAAAGGTAAAGGTGTACGTTATGCTGATGAACACGTGCGTCGCAAAGAAGCCAAGAAGAAGTAAGGTAGAACGATGGATAAGAAAACAGCTCGTCTACGTCGTGCGAAACGCACTCGTAGAAACTTTATTGAACAAGGCGCAACTCGCCTAGTTATCCACCGCACTCCACGTCATATTTACGCGCAAGTTGTAAATCCTGAGGGTGTTGTGGTAGCTGCTGCTTCTACTGTAGAAAAAGCGATTAGTGGTTCAATCGAAGGCACTAGCAATGTTGCAGCTGCGCAAGCAGTTGGTAAAGCAGTTGCTGAACGTGCAGTTGAGAAAGGTATCGCTAAATTATCTTTTGATCGCAGTGGTTTTAAATATCACGGCCGTGTTAAGGCGCTTGCTGATGCAGCGCGTGAAGCCGGTTTACAATTCTAGGAGCAGAGAATGGCTAACGTAGAAGTAAAGCAACCTGAATTAGCTGAAAAGCTAGTTGCAGTAAACCGCGTGTCAAAAGTAGTTAAAGGTGGTCGTATCTTTAGCTTCACTGCACTAACAGTTGTTGGTGACGGCGCAGGTAAAGTAGGTTTTGGTTACGGTAAAGCACGTGAAGTTCCAGCTGCTATTCAAAAAGCAATGGAAAAAGCACGTCGTAACATGGTAAACGTAGAATTAAACGGAAACACGTTACAGCACCCAGTTAAGGGTCGTCACGCTGGTTCTAAAGTATATATGCAGCCAGCTGCTGAAGGTACAGGTATTATCGCCGGTGGTGCGATGCGTGCAGTACTAGAAGTAGTAGGTGTACATAACGTACTTTCTAAAGCATATGGTTCTACTAACCCAATCAACGTTGTACGCGCAACAGTTAAAGCTCTAGACAATATGAAGTCGCCTGAGTCAGTTGCTGCTAAACGTGGTTTAAGCGTTGATAACATCCTGGGGTAAGACACGATGGCAAATACAGTAAAAGTAACTCAAGTAAAGAGCTCTATCGGTCGTTTACCGAAGCATAAAGCAACTTTACGTGGTCTTGGTTTACGTCGTATCAACCACACAGTGGAGTTAGAAGATACTCCTTGTGTACGTGGTATGATCAACCAAGTGTCTTACATGGTTAAGGTTGAGGGTTAATTCGATGCAATTGAATACACTTTCTCCAGCAGTAGGTGCAAAGAAGCCTGGTAAGCGTGTTGGTCGTGGTATCGGTTCTGGTCTTGGTAAGACTGGTGGTCGTGGTCACAAAGGTCAAAAATCTCGCTCAGGCGGTAAAGTACGCGTTGGTTTTGAAGGCGGTCAAATGCCTATGCAACGTCGCCTACCTAAGTTCGGTTTCACTTCACGCAAATCACTAGTATCTGCAGAAGTAAACCTGTTCGAAATCGCTAAAGTTGAAGGCGATGTGGTAGAACTAAGCACACTACAAGCAGCTGGTATTGTTAAAAAGAACATTCAGTTCGTTAAAGTAGTTAAATCTGGCGAAGTTTCTCGCGCGGTTACCGTTAAAGGTCTTAAAGTGACTAAAGGTGCTCGTGAAGCGATTGAAGCTGCCGGAGGCAAGATAGAAGAATAATAAGGAAGTACTATGGCTAAACCAGGTCTAGATATGCAAAGTGCACAAAGCGGCTTAGCGGAGCTGAAGCGCCGATTACTATTTGTATTGGGTGCTATCATTATTTACCGTTTAGGCTCGTTCGTGCCGATCCCTGGTATTGACGCCGCAGTATTGGCCCAGTTCTTCGAGCAACAAAAGGGCACCATTGTTGAGATGTTCAACATGTTCAGTGGTGGTGCACTTGAGCGTGCATCGGTGTTGGCGTTAGGTATTATGCCTTACATCACCGCTTCAATTATCATGCAGTTGATGACACATATGCATCCAACTTATATGGAATTGAAGAAAGAAGGTGAGCAAGGTCGTAAGAAGATCAGCCAACACACTCGTTATGCAACGCTCGTGCTAGCTACATTCCAATCTATTGGTATTGCAACTAGTTTACCAAATATGATGTCAGGCCTAGTGGTTAACCCTGGTCTTGCGTTCTATTTCACTGCTGTAGTGAGCTTGGTAACTGGTACAATGTTCCTAATGTGGTTGGGTGAGCAAATTACAGAGCGCGGTATCGGTAACGGTATCTCAGTTCTAATTTTTGTGGGTATTGTAGCTAACTTGCCGTCTGCTATTGGTTCGACTGCCGAAATGGCGCGCCAAGGTGATTTACAACCGTTAGTACTACTATTGATTGCGGTAATTGTTTTTGCTGTAACTTATTTGGTAGTGTTCTTTGAGCGTGGACAACGTCGCATCGTTGTTAACTATGCTAAACGTCAGCAAGGCCGTCAGGTATTTGCAGCGCAAAGTTCACACTTACCATTGAAAGTTAATATGGCAGGGGTTATTCCACCAATCTTTGCTAGTAGTATTATTCTGTTCCCTGGTACAATTGCGAGCTGGTTCGGTCAAGGTGAAGGCCCGGTTGCTGATACATTACAAACTATCTCTTTAGCATTGTCTCCTGGACAGCCGCTATATGCGATGGTTTTAGCAGCTGCAATCATCTTTTTCTGCTTCTTTTACACTGCGTTGGTATTTAACCCGCGTGAAACAGCAGACAACCTGAAAAAATCAGGGGCATTTATCCCAGGCATTCGCCCAGGTGAGCAGACATCTAAATACATTGATAAAGTAATGACACGCCTAACTTTAGCTGGCGCATTGTACATTACCTTTATTTGTCTAGTGCCCGAGTTCATGACAATGGCATGGCAAACGCCATTCTATTTCGGCGGTACATCAATTTTGATTATCGTTGTTGTTATCATGGACTTTATGGCACAAGTACAAACGCATCTGATGTCTCATCAGTATGAGTCTGTGCTGAAAAAAGCAAACCTTAAAGGCTATGGCCGATAAGGCTTTGACTACGGAGTTAAGTTATGAAAGTACGTGCTTCCGTTAAGAAAATTTGCCGTAGCTGTAAAGTTATTAAGCGTGCAGGTGTTGTACGTGTAATTTGCAGCGACCCTAAGCATAAGCAAAGGCAAGGCTAATTAAGTCATGCAGGCTGAGCATAAGCTCGGCCTGTTTCATTGGTAGAAATCTGATATCGGTTGGGTATCCTATACGGGCTTTCCAACAGGATGATAATCAGATTCATTTATAGGAGATATGTTAGTGGCCCGTATCGCAGGCATTAACGTTCCTGACCATAAGCATGCTGTTATCGCTTTAACAAGCATCTATGGTGTAGGTAAGACTCGCTCTAAGGCTATCTTAGCAGCGACTGGTATCGCCGAGACCACAAAAATCGGTGAACTAAATGATGAAGTTCTTGACCAATTACGTGAAGAAGTTGGTAAGTACACTGTTGAAGGTGATCTTCGTCGTGAAGTTACTCTAAATATCAAGCGTCTTATGGACCTTGGTTGTTTCCGTGGCCTACGTCACCGTCGTTCGCTTCCACTACGTGGTCAGCGTACTAAGACTAACGCGCGTACTCGTAAGGGTCCTCGCAAGCCTATCAAGAAATAAGGTGGGGTAAGTTATGGCTAAAGCACCAATCCGTCGTAAGAAGGTTAAAAAGCAAGTTGCTGATGGTATGGCTCATGTTCATGCTTCTTTCAACAACACTATTGTTACTATTACAGACCGTCAAGGTAATGCGTTATCTTGGGCAACTGCAGGTGGTTCAGGTTTCCGTGGTTCACGTAAATCTACGCCATTCGCTGCACAGGTTGCTGCTGAGCGTGCAGGTACTGCTGCTCAGGAATATGGTTTAAAGAACCTAGAAGTATTCATCAAGGGCCCAGGTCCAGGTCGTGAATCTTCAGTTCGTGCATTAAATGCACTAGGTTACCGTATTACAAACATTACTGACGTGACGCCAATTCCACACAATGGTTGTCGTCCACCGAAGAAACGTCGCGTATAACAATAGGTTAGGAGAAATAACATGGCAAGATATTTGGGCCCTAAGCTCAAGCTAAGTCGTCGTGAAGGTACTGACCTGTTCCTTAAGAGCGGCGTTAGAGCAATCGACTCTAAATGTAAGCTTGAAACAGCACCAGGTCAACACGGCGCTCGTAAAGGTCGCCTATCTGACTACGGTTTACAATTACGTGAAAAGCAAAAAGTTCGTCGTATCTACGGTGTACTAGAAAAGCAATTCCGTAACTACTATAAAGAAGCTGCTCGTCTTAAAGGCAACACAGGTGAAAACCTACTTCAGCTTCTAGAACAACGTTTAGACAATGTAGTTTACCGCATGGGTTTCGCTAGCACACGTGCTGAAGCTCGTCAGCTAGTAAGCCACAAAGCAATCGTTGTTAATGGTCAAGTTGTAAACATTCCTTCATTCACAGTTTCAGCTGAAGATGTAGTTGAAATCCGTGAGAAGGCTAAGAAGCAAGCTCGTATTACTGCAGCTGTAGAACTAGCTGAGCAACGCGAGAAGCCAACTTGGGTTGAAGTAGACACTAAGAAGCTAGAAGGTACATTTAAGCGTTTACCTGAGCGTTCTGATCTGTCTGCAGAAATTAATGAACAGCTAATCGTCGAACTTTACTCGAAGTAAAGTTAAAAGATAAGAGAGGATACACATGCAGGGTTCTGTTACCGAATTCCTAAAGCCAAAATTAGTCGATATCGACGCTGTAAGTACATCGCGTTCTAAAGTAATTTTAGAGCCGCTAGAGCGTGGCTTTGGTCACACTTTAGGTAATGCACTTCGTCGTATTTTACTTTCATCAATGCCAGGTTGTGCAGTGACTGAAGTTGAAATCGACGGCGTACTACACGAATACAGTGCGAAGGAAGGTGTTCAAGAAGACATCATCGAAATTCTACTAAACCTTAAAGGTTTAGCAGTTTCTTTACACGAGAAAGATGAAGTATTTCTAACGCTGACTAAATCAGGCGTTGGCCCTGTAACCGCTGCTGATATTCAACACGATGATAGTGTTGAAATTGCTAACCCAGATCACGTGATTTGTCACCTGACAACTGATAGCAGTGAAATCAGCATGCGTATTCGCGTTCAACGTGGCCGTGGCTACGTTCCAGCGTCGAGCCGTATTTCCTCTGAAGACGATGAGCGCCCAATCGGTCGTTTGTTGCTAGATGCATCATTTAGCCCGGTTGAGCGTATTGCGTACTCGGTTGAATCAGCACGTGTTGAGCAACGTACAGATTTAGATAAGCTTATTATCGATATGGAAACAAATGGTACGATTGATCCTGAAGAGGCAATCCGTCGTGCATCTACTATTCTAGCTGAGCAATTAGACGCATTCGTAGATTTACGCGATGTGGCTGAGCCAGAAGAGAAGGAAGAGAAGCCGGAGTTTGATCCGATTCTACTTCGTCCAGTTGATGATTTAGAGCTTACTGTACGTTCTGCGAACTGTCTGAAAGCCGAGCAAATTCAATATATCGGTGATCTTGTTCAGCGTACTGAAGTTGAGCTTCTTAAAACACCAAACCTTGGTAAGAAGTCACTTACAGAAATTAAAGACGTGCTTGCATCACGTGGTCTATCTCTAGGTATGCGCCTAGAAAACTGGCCGCCAGCAAGCTTAGCTGAATAATCAACGATAAGTTTAGTTAGAAGGATAGGGTCATGCGCCATCGTAAGAGTGGTCGTCAATTAAACCGTAACAGCAGTCATCGTAAAGCGATGTTCAGCAACATGGCAAGTTCTTTGGTGAAGCACGAAATCATCAAAACTACTGTGCCAAAAGCGAAAGAGTTACGTCGTGTAATTGAACCTTTAATCACACTGGCTAAGACTGATAGCGTTGCAAACCGTCGTTTAGCGTTTGCTCGCACGCGTGATAAAGAAGTAGTTGGTAAATTGTTCACTGAGATTGGTCCTCGTTTTGCGGATCGTCCAGGTGGTTACACTCGTATTCTTAAGTGTGGCTTCCGTGCAGGTGACAACGCGCCAATGGCTTACATTGAACTACTAGATCGCCCAGCGACTGAAGAAGTTCAAGAAGACGCGCAGTCTGCAGAGTAAGATTTAAAGAATTAAAAAGCCGAGCAATTGCTCGGCTTTTTTACGTCTAAAATTTAACAATTCAACTTTCTATTGCGTTACCGCTATGTATGTTGTTTTAGCACTTTCACACAATCAGGCAAGCAAAGCTTACTACTCCAATTTAGTTGTTTAGAGCTTGAGAAATTAATTCCGCATCCGTATAATCCGCGCCTCTTCTCAATGTTTCAATGGATTATGATGAAAAAAACTATTCTATTCCTTACCTTAGCCGGATTATCTCAGTTTACTAATGCAGCCGAAGAAGCTAAGCAGCCTTCTCCAAGTCCAATTAAGTTTGGCTTGTACGCAGGTCTTACCTATGGTGGTGATGAAGTAGGCAAGCTTTACTACGAAGATGATTCGACAGAACGTGTTAAAGCCGGTGGGTTATATACAGTTGGTGCATCTTTATCAGCTAATGTTTGGCAGCAAGTCGATGTGCAAGTAAATCTTGGTTATCATGCCGATTCAGCAAGCGCTTCTAACGGCGATATGACATTCTCGCGTATTGTATTCGAAGCAATCCCTTATTATCGTTTAAATGAATCTGTGTCGCTTGGTTTGGGTCTTACGCTGCATTCGAATGTAGAGCTTGATAGTGACTTTACTGAAGATGCGACTTTCGAGTCTGCAGCGGGTGTGGTGTTATCGGGTAAGTATGCGTTAGCAAATACAAACAGTGAATTCGAACTTCGCTTTGTATCGCAAGAGTACACGCTTGAAAAAGTAGGCGGCTTTAACGTAATACAAGATTACACTGTAGATGCTAAACACATAGGTGTTTACTACCACTATATGTTTTAGTGAAAAACCATAAAAAAACGCCAAGCATTTGCTTGGCGTTTTTATGTAATCTTCAACGAGTATTATCGTAACTCATTAGGCATATTATATTGTGCCCATGACAGAAGCTCAATGCGGTTACGACAGTTGGTTTTTCTAAATGCACTGTATAAGTGTGTCTTTACGGTGTGTGGGCTGATATTTAGCTCGTCGGCGATTTCTTTATTCTTAGCACCTTTACTCATTAAGCTAATAATAGCGCGCTCACGCTTTGTTAATTTCACAGGCTCTAATTCAGCGTCTGTGATCTGATTAATGGCTTCTTTATTAAACTGTAATAAGCGGTTCAATGCGCTACACATTACATCACGACGGAACCATAATTGATTATCAAGCAGTAAGCGAATGCCTTTCATTAATACATCAGCATTATCTGTTTCATAGAATACACCACGAATACCTGATAAAAGAGCGCGATTAGCAAGCTCAGTATTATCGCTGATGTTAAACAAAATAATGTCACAGTCAGTGTTCAGTTCAGAAATATGTGTTTGTAAACGTTGCCAAACATTATCACCGTTAGATTCGATAAATAATAAGCGCGTGTTGCTTGGTACATCTTTACCATCAAACCCGTGTAGAACGTTTAGACCTTGGGTGGTTAGTAATGGTTTCAAAACTTCTAATCCAGAATTATTAGTAGGATTAGTGTTCAAAATGATAAACGCTGTGTTATTCATTGTTTAACTCAAAAAATAAAGCTTCTACTTAAATTAATAGCAGAAGCTTAACATAATATTTAGACTTTTGTATTGTTTTTTTAAACTAATTAATACTTTTATCTAGGTCTTTGCGTTGTCCGTATACGGCGGCCAACCTAGCATTTTACCTGCTAGCATGTGTAGGTGAATATGAAAAACTGTTTGCCCTGCATTTTCGTTACAATTCATAACCACACGGTAGCCTTCATCACTAAAGCCATGCTCAGTAGCTAGCTGTTTAGCAACATAATACAGATGCCCTACAAGCTCTCGATCGTCTAATGCAATGTCGTTAATTGTAGCGATTGGCTTTTTTGGAATAATAAGTACGTGGAAAGGTGCTTGTGGGTTTATGTCCTTAAATGCAAGACTTAGCTCATCTTCATAGACAATATCGGCTGGAATTTCGCGATTAATAATTTTGGTGAAAAGGGTTTCTTGACTCATACCAACATCCTAGTAGTAATTCTGTTCGAATTATGCCAGTTTAGATTGATGGAATATATCTGCAAGGGGTTATTTAAACGAGTATGAAAAATCTATTAGCACTCAGTTTGTTATTACCAAGTTTAGCGTATGCCGCTACAGTAAAGTTTTCAGAAGAGTTAATCCCGCTACAAGTGAATGAGAATAAAGTAGAGCATTCACTCTTTTCAAGTGTTGATGAAGTGACAGTGTCACAAGGCCAGCATAAAATCAGAGTGAAGTACAAAGACCTTTACGAAATTGATTATGATGAGCATGAAGTCATTGAGTCAGAGCCATTTTGGCTTGTGGTCAATATTGAAAACAACGAAGCAACTTATCAGCTTTCAATGCCACGTGCTGACGATATTGATGGTGCAAAGCAGTATATTAAAAGCCCGTTTGCAACCTTTAAAGAGCAGGGAGCTAACAGCCAAGCACTTCGCTTAGAGCCTGTAAAAGCGCAAGTAGTACTCTCTACGGAACAGAAAAATAAGGCATATTTGCCTGCTACAACTGCAAGCGCGCCATCTAATAGCGCTGCGCCAAAGTCATCATCTAAAATTCATGTGGATGCTGAAAAATCACCTAACGCACCTGTTAGTCAACAACCTAGTGCGCTAAGTATGCTTGAGTTTTGGTGGTCACAAGCCAGTGAGCAAGAAAAAGCAGCATTTTTAGCAAATAAAAAAGGCAGCTAAGCGCTGCCTTTTAAAATCAAAAAACTTATTTAAATAAGTTTTCTACAGTACCCTGAGCAAGTGGGTGATAACCAGGCTTTGCTTTTTGGTAAACCGCAAGTGCCCACTCTTTTTTGCCATTGGCAATAAGCGCTTTATATAGCGGGACAATTAACTTACGACGCCCAATACCAACAAGGTGCTCTTCCAGTGGGCCATAGATTGGCTGGTAACCATTACCAACAGCAAGCATATACCAAGCAAAGCTTAATTCGTCGTTAGTTGAATGTGTTAAGTCATAGGCTTTATCTAATTGGGTCATTTTATCAATTGATAAATCGCGCGGTAGATTATTGATAAAGTGAAGCCATTCATGCACGGTCCAGTTGTTTGTCGGCAATGCTTGTACGTCACCATTCTCTAGCCATACTTTTGCAGCAGCATCTACGTTGATAAAGGCATTTGATGTTGGATTTGGTGCATCAGCAGGTAAACCTGGTTGGTGGATCCATTCTTTTGCTTTTTCAATCGATACAATACCAGGGTATTTGTTTAGTAGATTTTCAGCGAGATACTTCTCAAATTCAGCTGTGGTAAGCGATTTAAAAGAATATTCGTTAAAGTATGAACGTACAAACTCATCAAAACGATCGCGGCCAAATTTTTCTTCTAGGTAAATCAAAAATAGCATACCCTTAATGTAAGGTACTTTGCTGAAAGCATCATCCGGATCGCGGCCATTTAACTTTAGGTTTAATCGCGTATCACCTTGTTCTAAGTTCGGCATTTGGCCTTTTAGCGCTGCGGTATCGAGTGCCTGTTCCATCACTGCGCGGTCGCGACCAAACACTTCTTCCATAATGCGGTTTTCTACGTATGAAGTGAAACCTTCATTTAGCCATAGATCTTCCCAAGTGGCGTTTGTAACAAGGTTACCCGACCATGAGTGAGCAAGTTCATGCGCAATCAGGTTTACAAGACTTTTATCACCAGCAACAACGGTTGGGGTAATAAATGAAAGGCGCGGATTTTCCATACCACCAAATGGGAAGCTTGGCGGCAACATTAATAAGTCGTAACGACCCCATGCATACTCACCGTAGATAGCATTGGTTTTCTCAATCATGGTTTGCGTATCATTGAACTCAGCAACCGATGCATCAAGAATTGTTGGCTCTGCAAAAATCGCGGTTTGGTGCGACATCTCTTTATATTCTAAATTACCTGCGCCTATCGCAATTAAGTAAGGAGGAATGGCTTGTGGCATGGTGAACTGATAATCACCGTCTTTAATAAATGCGTCGGTGTTATCAGCACTCATTACCGCACGAACATCTTTTGGCGTTTGAATGCGTGCAGTGTATGTTACACGCATCGCAGGTGTATCTTGTACCGGGATCCAACTACGCGCATGAATTGCTTGTGATTGGCTGTACATAAATGGCTGTGTTTTAGTTGCGGTTTGCTCAGGTGTTAACCACTGTAAGCCAGACGCTTGTGGCAAGCTGTTGTAGTAAACGCGTACTTTCTCGGCTTGATTAGCAAAGTTAATAGTCAGCTTTGAGCCTCTAACGCCATCATCCTTCGCCAGCTGCCAACTTGCTTGACGCCATTTTCCTGCGCTGTCTTTGTATAGCACCTTATCAATTTCTAAATCGCGCGTATCTAACACTAACTGGTTTGCATTCTTTTGCTGCCAATCTAACGTATGCTCAGCAAAGCCTTGTAGTTGTTTATTATCAAAGTCGATTTCAAGGTCTAAATGAATGTGCGTAGAAAGAACATCGTTTAAATTACCAAATGTATGCTCGTCATATGCGGCGTGAGAGATGCCAGATAATGTCATTGCTACTAAGCTAGCAATAGTGGTTAGCTTCATGTGCTTTTCCTAAAACGGGTTGTATACAATTGACGTCAATAATACGCATTTCTATACGTCGAGTAAAAGAATGCGTTAATATGTGCATACTTTCATTGTTATTACCTTGAGAATTACTTTTGATTTCACTATCTCAACTCCATACTTTCGCGTTACCGGCATATGCAAAGCGCTTAATACGCATTGAAGACGCCACTGAGCCACAAACAATAGACTGGCAAGCGCCATTTATTGTACTCGGTGAGGGGAGCAATACGGTATTTGTTGACGATTACCAAGGGGTGATAATTCAAATCGCAAATAAAGGGATAGAGATTTCAGAAAGCACCGACGCGTATATCTTAAACGTTGCCGCCGGTGAAAATTGGCATAAATTAGTCATCGATTGTACTGAGCAGGGTATTTATGGTTTTGAAAATTTGGCGCTTATTCCGGGCACAGTTGGTGCTGCACCCGTACAAAACATTGGTGCGTACGGTGTAGAAGTAAAAGACTTAATCACAAGTGTATCAGGCTACAATATTGAGCTGGGTGAGTATCAAACATTAACCGCTGCAGAGTGCCAATTTGCGTATCGTGATTCAATTTTCAAGCATGCTTTGCTAGGCAAGTTTGTGATTACATCGGTTGAATTTACGCTGACAAAAGCGTGGCAACCTCAGTTAACTTATGGACCGTTGCAAGAACTGAATGCGCCAAGTGCGCTACAAGTAATGCAAGCAGTTATTGCAATTCGTTCAAGCAAACTACCTGATCCTGCGGTTGAGGCAAATAGTGGTAGCTTTTTTAAAAACCCTATTGTGCCAAATACATTAATCGAAAGCTTACATACGCAATATGAAAATATGCCTACTTACCCTGTTTGCACAAATACGACAAAATTAGCCGCCGGTTGGTTAATAGAAAAAGCAGGGCTAAAAGGGTTTAAGATGGGCGGTGTGCAGGTAAGTAATAAGCAGGCTTTAGTGTTGATTAACACTGGCACTGCAACGAGTGATGATCTATTGGCGATGGTAGCGCACATTCAAAATAAAGTGTTTTCACAATTCGGTGTTGTACTTGAACATGAAGTTCGCCTTGTTGCTACAACTGGTGAAACCAAAGTTGAGGTTGCAGCATGTCACAAATAAAAGGCACTAAACTTGCGGTATTGCAAGCGCTGCAAGGTGGCAAGTTTATCTCTGGTCAACATCTTGGTGAGCAACTTGGCATAAGCCGTGCGGCGGTAGCAAAGCATATTAAGTCACTATGTGAGCTCGGCCTTGATATCTATAAAGTGAATAACAAAGGGTATTGTCTTAAACAAGATATCGGTTTAATTGCGAAAGCAGTAGTTGAAAACGAATATCAAAAATTATCAGGGCAGATTGGTAACTTCGAAACGTTTGCAAGTATCGACTCTACGAATGCCGAACTAATGCAACGTCTTACAAGTAAGCAAGTGGTTACATCAGGAACTGTGGTTGTAGCTGAAATGCAAAACGCAGGGCGTGGAAGACGTGGCCGTGTTTGGCAATCCCCATTTGGCGCTAACCTTTATTATAGCTATTACTGGCTACTTGAGGATGGTTTACAAGCAGCAATGGGGGTCAGTGTTGCGGTTGGTTTAGCTGTATTTGACTGCTTACATACGCTTTACGGCTTGCAAGTTAGTTTAAAGTGGCCAAATGATATTTTAGTGAATAACCAAAAGTTAGCAGGGGTATTGGTTGAGCTAGATGGTCAACCAGAAGGGCCATGTCATTTAGTTATTGGTATTGGATTAAATATCGCGATGCCAGAAAACGCCAGTGAGCATATTGATCAAGCTTGGATTGACCTGAAACGACTTGGCTTGCAAGTGGATAAAAATGTGTTAATCGCTCAGCTTACTTATTGTTTAGAGCAACGGTTAGCCCAGTATCAAGTATCAGGGTTAAGTGATATGTATCAAGAGTGGAATAAAGTTAACGCTTTTGCAGAGCAACTTGTCACGTTAAACACGGGTCAAAAAACTTGGCAAGGAATATGTGTTGGCATTGATCCACAGGGTGGTTTAATTTTACGTCAAGACGGCAATGAAAAAACCTATTATGGCGGTGAAATTTCTGTGCGTAAGGTTATGTAACAATGAAGCTGTTAGTTGATGTAGGTAATACCGCACTTAAATTAGCGCTATACAAAAATGATGAAATTACGTTTATTAGCCAACACGAGGTTAATTGGCAGGACATTAACCAAGTGCTTATCGCCAGTGTTCGCAGTAATCAGCAACTTGATAGTCTAATTAGCGATGCGAATGAGCGCGGGGTTGAAGTGATTACTGCAAAAGTGTCAGCCGAGCACAATGGAGTTAGTTGTGCTTATCAACAGTTTCATAATCTCGGCATTGACCGCTGGCTTGTGGTGCTTGCAGCGGCCCACCTCTATGCGGGCCAATCAGTAATTATTGTAGATGCAGGTACAGCAACGACAGTTGACGTATTAGTCGAAGGTAAAACACATCAGGGTGGTTGGATTATTCCAGGAATAGATTTGATGATGGAATCAATCACATCGCGCGCGGAAAAAGTATTTGCCAACGAGCAGGTGTTGTTTGAAAACACGGTTGGTATTAATACGCCAGAAGCACTAAGTTATGGTTGTTTAGCAGCTAGCTTAGGTTTGGTTGCGCAAGCAAGGCGCTTATTTGGTGATAATACTCGCGTATTGTGTACTGGTGGTTATGGCAAGCTACTGACAGATCATCTTGAAAATAGCGAATTCATTGAAGATTTGGTGTTGCGCGGGTTAGTTGCGTATGCGAAATAGCAGGGTAACCGCATAAAACTGCAGCGATTTGACTAAATCTTCAACGTTTGAACGATATCTTTAACTTTTTTTAAAATAAATGGTTGCATATCGTAAAACCTTGCCTTAGAATCTCGCCCCGTACTTAAGCAGTATACGTGCCGACTTAGCTCAGCTGGTAGAGCAACTGACTTGTAATCAGTAGGTCATCCGTTCGACTCGGATAGTCGGCACCATTTTACTTTCACTATATGAAAGTCTAGCTTTAAAAGAATTTGTGGAGGGGTTCCCGAGCGGCCAAAGGGATCAGACTGTAAATCTGACGGCATTGCCTTCGATGGTTCGAATCCGTCCCCCTCCACCACTTACTCTTGACGGTTAGAGGTAGTTAAGAACAGGTTCCGAAAGCGGGCATCGTATAATGGCTATTACCTCAGCCTTCCAAGCTGATGATGCGGGTTCGATTCCCGCTGCCCGCTCCAGTTTCTGGTGTGCTGATATAGCTCAGTCGGTAGAGCGCACCCTTGGTAAGGGTGAGGTCGGCAGTTCAAATCTGCCTATCAGCACCAGTATCGAGTTCAACCTTTCTTAAATATTTTCAACTTCCTTTAATTTGTCATAAACTTATTCAATTATTTGAATACGTCTGCGCTTGTTGTAGACACTTTTACATGTAATTTTAGTTATATAACTTTATAGGTTCCGTCATGGCAAAAGAAAAGTTTGAACGTTCGAAACCGCACGTAAACGTAGGTACAATCGGCCACGTTGACCACGGTAAAACAACTCTAACAGCAGCAATCACTAACGTACTTGCAAAAGTATACGGTGGTGAAGCGAAAGACTTCGCAGCAATCGATAACGCTCCAGAAGAGCGTGAGCGTGGTATCACAATCTCAACTTCACACGTTGAGTACGATACACCAACTCGTCACTACGCACACGTAGACTGTCCAGGACACGCGGATTATGTTAAAAACATGATCACAGGTGCTGCACAGATGGACGGCGCAATCCTAGTAGTAGCAGCGACTGATGGCCCAATGCCACAGACACGTGAGCACATCCTTCTTTCACGTCAGGTTGGTGTACCTTACATCATCGTATTCATGAACAAATGTGACATGGTTGACGACGAAGAACTACTAGAGCTAGTAGAAATGGAAGTTCGTGAACTTCTTTCTGAGTACGATTTCCCAGGTGACGACTTACCACTAATCCAAGGTTCAGCTCTTAAAGCACTAGAAGGCGAGAAAGAGTGGGAAGACAAGATTGTTGAGCTTGCTGAAGCACTAGATTCTTACATCCCAGAGCCTGAGCGTGACATCGATAAGCCATTCATCATGCCTATCGAAGACGTATTCTCAATCCAGGGTCGTGGTACAGTAGTAACAGGCCGTGTTGAAGCTGGTATCATCAACGTGAACGACGAAGTAGAAATCGTAGGTATTAAAGAAACTACAACTACTACTTGTACGGGTGTTGAAATGTTCCGTAAGCTTCTAGACGAAGGTCGTGCGGGTGAGAACATTGGTGCACTTCTACGTGGTACTAAGCGTGATGAAGTTGAGCGTGGTCAGGTTCTATGTAAGCCTGGTTCAATCAAGCCTCACACGAAGTTCACTTCAGAAGTATACGTACTATCTAAAGATGAAGGTGGTCGTCACACGCCATTCTTCAAAGGCTACCGTCCACAGTTCTACTTCCGTACAACTGACGTAACTGGTGATATCCAATTACCAGATGGCGTAGAAATGGTAATGCCAGGCGACAACATCAAGATGACTGTTGAGCTAATCGTTCCAATCGCGATGGACGAAGGTCTACGTTTCGCGATCCGTGAAGGTGGCCGTACAGTAGGTGCTGGTGTTGTAGCAACTATCGAAGACTAATTCTTGATAGTTAATGCATAAGCATTGAAAAACCCGCGTAAATTGTTACGCGGGTTTTTTTCATTTTTAACATTCGCAGTGGTGTTGTGCTTTTTTTGAACGTTGATTGTTCAAGCTGTAAACAGCTAAATGTGAAATTCAAAGCTTAAATAAGCTAAAAAATGTACATTTTATTGCTGTAAATAAGCCACTATTAGATGATGTTGTCATCAACTAGTGTTATACTCCGCGCGAAAAATTTTAATTAATTAGAGTAAAGAAATGGCTGATTTATCTAAGTACAGAAATATCGGTATTTTTGCCCACGTAGATGCGGGTAAAACGACTACAACAGAACGTATCCTTAAGTTAACTGGTAAAATCCACAAAACTGGTGAGGTTCACGATGGTGAATCAACAACTGACTTCATGGAACAGGAAGCTGAGCGTGGTATTACAATCCAGTCAGCAGCTGTAACGTGTGAGTGGAAAGATCACCGTTTAAACGTAATCGATACTCCTGGACACGTTGACTTCACAGTTGAAGTATATCGTTCACTTAAAGTTCTTGACGGTGGTATCGGTGTATTCTGTGGTTCTGGTGGTGTTGAGCCTCAGTCAGAAACTAACTGGCGTTACGCTAACGAATCAGAAGTTGCTCGTTGTATCTTCGTAAACAAACTAGACCGTATGGGTGCTGACTTCTACCGCGTTGTAGGTCAAGTTGAGAAAGTACTTGGTGCAAACCCACTAGTTATGACACTACCAATTGGTATCGAAGACGAATTCTGTGGTGTTGTAGACGTTCTAGAGAAAAAAGCATACGTTTGGGATGAGACTGGTCTTCCTGAAAACTATGAAGTACAAGACGTTCCAGCTGACATGGTAGACAAAGTTGAAGAATATCATGAGATGCTAATCGAGTCTGCTGTTGAGCAAGACGACGACCTAATGGAAGCGTACATGGAAGGTGAAATCCCTTCACTAGAGCAAATCAAAGCGTGTATCCGTAAAGGTACTCGTGAGCTAGCATTCTTCCCAACTTACTGTGGTTCTGCGTTCAAGAACAAAGGTATGCAGTTAATACTAGATGCTGTTGTAGATTACCTACCAGCACCAACTGAAGTTGATCCTCAGCCGTTAACTGATAAAGAAACTGGTGAGCCAACTGGTGAAGTTGCAACTGTTTCTGCAGACGAGCCACTAAAAGCGTTAGCGTTCAAAATCATGGACGACCGTTTCGGTGCACTTACGTTCATCCGTATCTACTCAGGTCGCATGAAGAAAGGTGATACAGTTCTTAACTCAGCAACTGGTAAAACAGAGCGTATCGGCCGTATGGTTGAGATGCAAGCTGACGACCGTAACGAAATCACTGAAGCGCAAGCGGGTGACATCATTGCTGTTGTAGGTATGAAGAACGTTCAAACAGGTCACACGCTATGTGATCCTAAGCACGAATGTACTCTTGAAGCGATGATCTTCCCTGATCCGGTAATCTCAATCGCTGTTGCACCTAAAGATAAAGGTGGTAACGAGAAGATGGGTATCGCTATCGGTAAGATGGTTGCAGAAGATCCTTCATTCCAGGTTGAAACTGACGAAGATTCAGGTGAGACAATCCTTAAAGGTATGGGTGAATTACACCTAGACATCAAGGTTGATATCCTTAAGCGTACTTACGGTGTAGACCTAGTTGTTGGTCAGCCTCAGGTTGCTTACCGTGAAACTATCACGCAAGAAATCGAAGACAGCTACACACACAAGAAGCAGTCAGGTGGTTCTGGTCAGTTCGGTAAGATTGATTTCCGTATCAAGCCAGGTGAGCAAAACTCAGGCTTCACTTTCTCTTCATCAGTAGTTGGTGGTAACGTTCCTAAGGAATTCTGGCCAGCAGTTGAGAAAGGCTTCGCATCTATGATGGAAGAAGGTGTTCTTGCAGGCTTCCCAGTACTAGACGTTGAAGTTGAACTATTCGACGGTGCTTTCCACGCAGTTGACTCATCAGCAATCGCGTTCGAAATCGCTGCGAAAGGCGCATTCCGTCAGTCTATTCCAAAAGCAGGTCCTCAGCTTCTTGAGCCAATCATGAAAGTTGACGTGTTCACACCGGAAGACAACGTAGGTGACGTAATTGGTGACCTTAACCGTCGTCGTGGTATGATCAAAGACCAAGAAGCTGGCGCAATGGGCGTTCGCATCAAGGGTGAAGTACCGCTTTCAGAAATGTTCGGTTACATCGGTCACCTTCGTACAATTACTTCAGGTCGTGGTCAGTTCTCTATGGAGTTCTCACACTACTCTGCATGTCCAGCAAACGTTGCTGAGACAGTAATTGCTGAACAAAAAGAAAAGAATAAGTAATTAAACTTTTCTAAGTTCTGAAAAACCCAGCATTTGCTGGGTTTTTTATTGCCACAAATAAAAAATTGCCGATCTTGAAAATCGCAAAGTTAAGATAATTGCTTAGTGGGCATCTTTTACCCTTGTTTTAAAAGAATTGGTCAGTATAATGGGCATCCACTTTGCAGGGGCGTAGTTCCAATTGGTAGAACAGCGGTCTCCAAAACCGACGGTTACGGGTTCGAGTCCTGTCGCCCCTGCCACTTTAATTCGAAGTCTAAACCTGATAGTTTATTTTCTTGTTATTAAGTAGATTATAAAGTTTGGATTTTAAGGATTAACCTCGTCTAAGCACCGGGGTTGTTGTGTCTGGTATTAAGGTAAATTAATTATGAGCGCAAATGTAGAAGCTCCATCAAGCTCAATGGATGCATTAAAATGGATTGTAGCAATTGCACTGCTAGCAGGCGCAGTTGTAGGCAATTACATGTTTGAAGATCAATCTGTATTATTACGTGCAGTTGGTGTAGTAGTAGCGATTGCCGCAGGTTTGGGCGTTGCTTCGTTAACGGGTAAAGGACGTGAGTTTATTGCGTTTGCCAAAGAAGCGAAGCTAGAAGTACGTAAAGTGGTGTGGCCAACACGCCAAGAGACGGTTCAAACAACGTTTATCGTAATGATTGCAACAGTAATAATGGCGCTTATCCTTTGGGGTCTAGACGGTGCATTATTTAGAATTGTTGGCTTTTTAACTGGATTGGAGATCTGATCCCATGGCGGATGAGAACAAAGAAAAGAAACTACGTTGGTACGTAGTACAAGCATTTTCTGGTTTTGAGAAACGCGTAGCTCAAACAATTATTGAGCACATTAAAATCCAAGGCCTAGAAGACAGCTTCGGTGAGGTATTAGTACCGACTGAAGAAGTCGTAGAAATGAAATCAGGCCAAAAACGTCGTTCAGAGCGCAAGTTCTTTCCAGGTTATGTACTGGTAGAAATGGATATGAACGATGCGAGCTGGCACTTAGTAAATAGCACACCACGTGTAATGGGTTTCATTGGTGGTACATCAGACCGTCCTGCGCCTATCAGCAAAAAAGAAGCTGATCGTATTCTTAACCGTCTGCAAGAAAATGCAGATGCACCTAAGCCGGCTACATTGTTTGAGCCAGGCGAAGTGGTACGTGTTATTGATGGTCCATTTGCTGACTTTAACGGTGTTGTTGAAGAAGTTGACTACGACCGCAGCCGCGTAAAAGTGTCTGTTCTTATTTTTGGTCGCTCTACACCAGTAGAATTAGAATTTGGTCAGGTTGAAGCTGACAAATAATTCTTAAATGATCATATTGAAAAAGGCCGCTGGTTAATCTATAATCAGCGGCCTTTTGTTATCTGATGATAGCAAAAGCTAAGAATTTTTTAATTTTGGGAAGCCGCTTGAGTACGTGTCCTCGCACGCACAAGGCTAAGACCCATTAAATGAGGTTATTAAAATGGCAAAGAAAGTTGAAGCTCTAATCAAGCTACAAGTTGCTGCTGGTATGGCTAACCCTAGTCCTCCAGTAGGTCCTGCACTAGGTCAACATGGTGTTAACATCATGGAATTCTGTAAAGCGTTCAACGCACGTACAGAGTCTATCGAGAAAGGTGCACCGGTTCCTGTAATCATTTCTGTTTACAACGACCGTTCATTCACTTTTGATATGAAAACTCCACCTGCATCTTACCTTCTTAAGAAGGCTGCAGGTATCAAGTCTGGTTCTGGCCGTCCTAACACTGAGAAAGTTGGTACTGTAACACGTGCACAACTAGAAGAGATCGTTGAGACTAAACGTCCTGACCTTACTGCTGCTGATATGGACGCAGCTGTACGCACGATTGCAGGTTCTGCACGTGCAATGGGCTTGAATGTAGAAGGGTAATTGAGAATGGCTAAATTAACTAAGCGTATGCGCGTAATCCGCGAAAAAGTTGACGTAACTAAAGAGTACGAAATCAACGAAGCTGTTGCTCTTCTTAAAGAACTAGCTACTGCTAAATTCACTGAAAGTGTTGACGTTGCTGTAAACCTTGGCATCGACGCTCGTAAATCAGACCAAAACGTACGTGGTGCAACTGTACTACCACACGGTACTGGTCGTGAAGTACGCGTTGCTGTATTCACTCAAGGTGCAAATGCAGATGCTGCTAAAGAAGCTGGTGCTGATTTAGTAGGTATGGACGACCTTGCTGAGCAGGTTAAGAAAGGCGAAATGAACTTTGACGTTGTTGTTGCTTCTCCAGATGCAATGCGCGTTGTTGGTCAACTAGGTCAAATCCTAGGTCCACGTGGTCTTATGCCTAACCCTAAAACTGGTACTGTAACACCTAACGTTGCAGAAGCAGTTAAAAACGCTAAAGCTGGTCAGGTTCGTTACCGCAACGACAAGAACGGTATTATCCACACTACTATCGGTAAAGTAGACTTTGATGCAAACCAACTTCAAGAAAACCTTGAAGCGTTAATCATCGCTCTTAAGAAGGCTAAGCCTTCTCAAGCGAAAGGTACTTTCCTTAAGAAAGTAAGCATCTCTACTACGATGGGTGCTGGTGTTGCTGTAGACCAAGCTACTCTAAATACTCAAGTAGTATAATTTAGAGAATAGCGTTTACATGGCGCAAAAATTAGACTATAATTTTGCGCCATTTTGTTGAGTTATGGAGTTTTCTTTAATTCAGCAATAAAACCAAATTCGGGTTGGAGTCTATAATTTCGCGCTTGTTTCAAGCAAAAGCGATAAATTAGGCTTTCGTCCAAGACCGTAGGTGCAAACCATTAGGTATGCTTAATCTCCTACGTAGACGGTGTGAATCCCCAGCAAGATTTTTCCTAATCTTCTGGCTCTCGCCGTAAAAAGCACTTTTAATCTTAATTTTGATTAAAAGATGAGTAAACAGGGGCTTGTCCCCATAGAACCAGGAGTAACACCCATGGCGTTAAATCTTCAAGACAAAAAAGCAATTGTTGCTGAAGTTAACGAAGCTGCCAAAGGTGCTCTTTCTGCAGTTGTTGCAGATTCTCGTGGTGTAACTGTAGATGCTATCACTGCCCTTCGTAAAGAAGCTCGTGAAGCAGGCGTTTGGATGAAGGTTGTTCGTAACACTTTAGCTAAACGTGCTGTTGAAGGTACTGAATATGAGTGTCTAAATGAGTCGCTAGTTGGTCCTAGCTTAATCGCTTTCTCTTCTGAGCACCCAGGTGCTGCAGCGCGTATCTTTAAAGATTTCGCGAAGAAGAATGAAAACTTTGAAGTTAAAACGGCCGCTTTTGAAGGTAACGTTGTAGACGCAGATATGCTTGCTACATTACCAACATACGACGAAGCAGTTGCACGCTTAATGAGCGCTATGAAAGAAGCGTCTGCTGGTAAATTGTGTAAAACAATTGAAGCAGTACGTGTACAGAAAGCTGAGCAAGCTGCTTAATTTTAAGCTGTTTTTTGTTCTTTTTCGGTGTAAAGTATTTTTTGAACCCTTAATGGTTCGTAATTATTAGGAAATTTGAAATGTCTGTATCTAAAGACCAAATCCTTGACGCTATTGCTGAAATGTCAGTAATGGAAGTTGTTGAACTAGTTGAAGCTATGGAAGAGAAGTTCGGCGTAACTGCAGCTGCTGCTGTTGTTGCTGCTGGTCCTGCTGAAGCTGCTGAAGAAAAGACTGAGTTCGACGTAATCTTAGCTGCTGCTGGCGGTAACAAAGTTGCTGCAATCAAAGCTGTACGTGGCGCAACTGGTCTTGGCCTTAAAGAAGCTAAGGCGCTTGTTGAGTCTGCTCCTGCACCAATCAAAGAAGGTGTATCTAAGGAAGAAGCTGAAGCACTTAAGAAAGATCTTGAAGAAGCTGGTGCTGAAGTTGAGATCAAGTAATCTAGCTTATGCTAGATTAGCTGCCTGACCAAAAATCAGGCAAGGGCTGGTGAATTTTTATTCACCGGCCTTTTTGCGCTGTAGAGCTCTGGCTCTGCAATCGCACAATAATTAGCTAAGTTGTTTAATTATTAGTTTCGCAACCAACTGATTTTTAATGTTTTTAGCTAATTAAAAAATTGGTGTTGCAGTATTGGCCACAGTGCCAAGTTAGTCTGTTCATTATTATGAGCAGTTGGGTCAAAAGTCAGCAAGCTGAGGAACCCCATGGCTTACTCTTATTCTGAAAAGAAACGTATCCGTAAGGATTTTGGTAAACGTCCACAAGTGTTGGATGTGCCGTTTCTACTGTCTACGCAGTTAGAATCCTTTAAAAAATTCTTAAGTCCGGACGCAGAAGGCAATCACGGCCTTGAAGCAGCATTCCGTTCTGTTTTCCCGATCAAAAGTTACTCGGGAAATTCTGAGCTACAATACGTAAGTTATCGTATTGGTGAGCCAGTATTTGATGTTAAAGAGTGTCAAATCCGCGGTGTGACTTATTCTGCACCATTGCGCGTTAAGCTACGCTTAGTGCTAATGGACAAGGAAGCACCAGGCACAGTTAAAGACATTAAAGAACAAGAAGTATATATGGGCGAAATTCCGCTCATGACCGATACTGGTACTTTTGTGATCAATGGTACTGAGCGTGTAATCGTTTCTCAGCTACATCGTTCACCAGGTGTATTCTTCGATAATGACCGTGGTAAAACACACTCGTCGGGTAAAGTTTTATATAATGCACGTGTTATTCCTTACCGTGGTTCATGGTTAGACTTCGAATTCGATCCAAAAGATAACCTATTCGTACGTATCGACCGTCGTCGTAAACTACCAGCGTCTATCATTTTACGCGCACTAGAGTATTCAACTGAAGAAATTCTAGATATGTTCTTCGAAACAACAACATTCGAAGTAGCAGACGGTAAAGTATTAATGGAACTTGTTCCATCACGTTTACGTGGTGAGACTGCGATCTTTGATATTAAAGATCCTTCTGGTGATGTGATTGTTGAGTCAGGCCGTCGTATTACGGCGCGTCACATCAAACAACTAGAAAAGAACAACGTTACTCAGCTAGAAGTTCCGCACGAGTACATCATTGATCGTGTTGTAGCGAAAAACTACATCAACGAAGACACAGGTGAAATTGTAGCTGAAGCAAATGCTGAGCTGTCACTTGAGTTAATGGCTGAACTTGTTAAAGCTGGCTTTAACAAGATTGAAACACTGTATATCAACGAAGTTGATAGCGGTGCATACATGTCAGAAACTGTACGTGTTGACCCAACAAATGATCGTTTAGAAGCGCTTGTTGAAATCTACCGCATGATGCGCCCTGGAGAGCCACCAACGCGTGATGCAGCAGAAGCACTATTCGATAACTTATTCTTCTCTGAAGAGCGTTACGACCTATCACAAGTTGGTCGTATGAAATTCAACAGCCGTGTTGGCCACGAAGAAGGTTACGGTGCAGGTACATTAAGTAAAGAAGATATCGTTGCAGTTATGAAGGTTCTAATCGACATTCGTAACGGTAAAGGTGACGTAGATGATATCGACCACTTAGGTAACCGTCGTATTCGTTCTGTGGGTGAAATGGCAGAAAACCAATTCCGTGTTGGTTTAGTACGTGTTGAGCGTGCAGTACGTGAGCGTTTAAGCTTAGGTGATCTTGATGCTGTAATGCCACAAGACCTAATCAATGCTAAGCCTATTTCTGCAGCGGTTAAAGAATTCTTCGGTTCATCGCAGTTATCTCAGTTTATGGACCAAAACAACCCGCTTTCAGAAGTAACGCACAAGCGTCGTATCTCTGCATTAGGTCCAGGTGGTCTAACACGTGAGCGCGCAGGCTTCGAAGTACGTGACGTTCACGTAACTCACTATGGTCGTGTATGTCCAATCGAAACGCCTGAAGGTCCGAACATCGGTCTAATCAACTCGCTTTCAACATACGCACGTACTAACGACTATGGTTTCCTAGAAACTCCATACCGTAAAGTAATTGACGGCGTTGTAACTGACGAAGTTGATTACCTATCTGCAATCGAAGAAGGCCAGTTTGTAATTGCACAGGCAAACGCAAACTTAACTGAAGAAAACCGTTTTGTTGATGAGCAAATTCCATGTCGTCACAAAGGTGAATCAACCTTTATGCCTAGCGACAGCATTCAATATATGGATGTATCGCCACAGCAGGTTATCTCAGTTGCAGCAGCACTTATCCCATTCCTAGAACACGATGATGCGAACCGTGCACTAATGGGATCGAACATGCAACGTCAAGCAGTACCAACATTACGCGCAGACAAGCCGTTAGTGGGTACAGGTATCGAGCGTACACTTGCGAAAGATTCAGGTGTAACAATCGTTGCTAAGCGTGGCGGTGTAGTTGATTACGCTGATGCGAGCCGTATCGTTGTAAACGTAAATGAAGATGAGCGCGTCCCAGGCGAAGCGGGTATCGACATTTATAACCTAACTAAGTACACACGTTCTAACCAGAACACCTGTATCAACCAAAAACCAACGTGTATGGTTGGTGAGCCGGTTGTTCGTGGTGATGTACTTGCTGATGGTCCTTCGACTGACTTAGGTGATTTAGCACTTGGTCAAAACCTTCGCGTGGCATTCATGCCATGGAATGGTTATAACTTCGAGGATTCAATTTTACTATCAGAGCGTGTAGTTGAAGAAGATCGTCTAACTACGATTCATATTCAAGAACTACAATGTATCGCGCGTGATACCAAGTTAGGTCCAGAAGAAATTACAGCTGATATTCCTAACGTAGGTGAATCTGCACTTGGCAAACTTGATGAATCGGGTGTTGTATACATCGGTGCTGAAGTTAAAGGCGGTGACATCTTAGTTGGTAAAGTAACACCTAAAGGTGAAACGCAGCTAACTCCTGAAGAAAAGCTACTACGTGCTATCTTCGGTGAAAAAGCGTCTGACGTTAAAGACAGCTCATTACGTGTACCAAACTCAGTATCTGGTACGGTAATCGACGTTCAAGTATTTACTCGCGATGGTGTTGAAAAAGACAAGCGCGCACTTGAAATCGAAGAGATGCAAGTTCGTGAAGCGAAGAAAGACTTCAACGAAGAATTTAAGATCCTTGAAGAAGGTGTCTTAAGCCGTGCTCGTAAGCTACTTATCGCTGCTGGTATGGATGAAGCATCACTTGCAGGTCTTGCTGCAGACAAGCTACTAACGCAAAGCCTAGCTGATGAAGCACAACAAGGCGAGTTAGAGCAACTAGCTGAACAGTATGATGAATTAAAAGCTGATTACGACAAGCGCTTCGAAACTAAGCGTCGTAAGATCACACAAGGTGACGACTTAGCACCAGGTGTTCTTAAGATTGTTAAAGTTTACCTAGCTGTTAAACGTCGTATTCAACCGGGTGATAAGATGGCTGGTCGTCACGGTAACAAAGGTGTTATCTCGACAATCGTACCAGTAGAAGATATGCCTTACGATGACCGTGGTCGTACCGTAGACATCGTTCTTAACCCGCTAGGTGTACCATCACGTATGAACATCGGTCAGATCTTAGAAACACACATGGGTCTGGCTGCACGTGGTATCGGTGAGCGCCTAGAAGACATGATGAAGGAACAGCGTGAACTTCACGAATTACGTGAATTCATCGCTAAAGCTTACGCATTAGGTGATTGTCGTCAGAAGGTTGATATTGCAAGCTTCTCTGATGATGAAATCCGTCGCTTAGCTGAAAACCTAAAAGGCGGTTTACCAATCGCAACTCCAGCGTTTGACGGTGCAAAAGAAAGTGAAATCAAAGAGCTACTTGAGCTAGGTGGATACCCTTCAAGTGGTCAGGTAACACTTTATGACGGTCGTACTGGTGATGAGTTTGAGCGTAAAGTAACTGTAGGTTACATGTACATGCTGAAACTAAACCACTTAGTAGATGACAAGATGCACGCTCGTTCGACTGGTTCTTACAGCCTAGTAACTCAGCAGCCACTTGGTGGTAAAGCTCAGTTCGGTGGTCAGCGTTTCGGTGAGATGGAGGTATGGGCACTAGAAGCATACGGTGCTGCTTACACGCTACAAGAAATGCTTACTGTTAAGTCGGATGACGTTAACGGTCGTACTAAGATGTATAAGAACATCGTAGACGGAAACCACAAGATGGAACCTGGTATGCCAGAATCGTTCAATGTATTGTTGAAAGAGATCCGCTCACTAGGTATCAACATCGAGCTGGAAGAAGAATAAGCCGATTAGGCGCTGCTCTGTAGACACAGAGTCAAGCGCCTTTCGCGAACGAATAGCTGGGGTGGCTAAAATGGACCGCCCCCAAGATTAACCTCCTTTAGGAGAGCTAAGGTGAAAGACTTACTTAAGTTTCTGAAGCAACAAAACAAGACCGAAGAGTTTGATGCGATCCGCATCGGTCTAGCTTCGCCAGATATGGTACGTTCATGGTCATTTGGTGAGGTAAAGAAACCTGAGACAATCAACTACCGTACTTTCAAGCCTGAGCGCGACGGCTTATTCTGTGCTCGTATTTTCGGCCCAGTAAAAGACTATGAGTGTTTATGTGGTAAATATAAACGCTTAAAGCACCGTGGTGTTATTTGTGAAAAGTGTGGCGTAGAAGTTACATTAACTAAGGTTCGTCGTGACCGTATGGGTCATATCGAGCTAGCTAGCCCTGTAGCGCACATTTGGTTCCTTAAATCATTACCGTCTCGTATCGGCCTAATGTTAGACATGACATTACGTGATATCGAGCGCGTACTTTACTTCGAATCATTCGTAGTAACAGAGCCAGGTATGACAACGCTTGAGCGTGGTCAGCTATTAGGTGAAGAAGAATACCTAGATGCATTAGAAGAGCACGGTGATGAGTTCGAAGCGAAGATGGGTGCAGAAGCTGTACTTGATCTACTTCGTGACCTTGACCTTGGTCAGCTAATTGCAGAAATGCGCGAAGAGTTACCAACAATTAACTCTGAAACTAAGCGTAAGAAGATCACTAAGCGTCTTAAGTTGATGGAATCATTCCACCAATCAGGTAACAACCCTGAGTGGATGATCATGACTGTATTACCAGTTCTTCCACCAGATCTACGTCCACTAGTACCACTAGATGGCGGTCGCTTTGCAACATCTGATCTGAACGATTTATACCGTCGTGTAATCAACCGTAACAACCGTCTGAAGCGTCTTTTAGACTTAGCTGCACCAGACATTATCGTACGCAACGAAAAACGTATGTTACAAGAAGCGGTAGATGCACTACTTGATAACGGTCGTCGCGGTCGTGCGATCACAGGTTCTAACAAGCGTCCACTTAAGTCGCTTGCAGACATGATCAAAGGTAAGCAAGGTCGTTTCCGTCAAAACCTTCTTGGTAAGCGTGTTGACTACTCAGGCCGTTCTGTAATCACTGTAGGTCCTACACTGAAACTACACCAGTGTGGTCTTCCTAAGAAAATGGCACTAGAGCTATTCAAGCCATTTATCTACGGTAAATTAGAGCGCCGCGGTATGGCGACTACTATCAAAGCTGCGAAGAAGATGGTAGAGCGTGAAGTACCGGAAGTTTGGGATATCCTTGATGAAGTAATTCGTGAGCACCCGGTTCTACTTAACCGTGCACCAACACTTCACCGTCTTGGTATCCAAGCGTTTGAACCAGTTTTAATCGAAGGTAAAGCGATTCACCTACACCCATTAGTGTGTGCGGCATATAACGCTGACTTCGATGGTGACCAAATGGCGGTACACGTACCGTTAACATTAGAAGCACAGCTAGAAGCACGTGCACTAATGATGTCAACCAACAACATTCTTTCACCAGCGAACGGTGAGCCAATCATCGTACCTTCACAGGATGTTGTATTAGGTCTTTACTACATGACGCGCGATCGCATTAATGCGAACGGCGAAGGTTTAGTATTTAAAGACGCGAAAGAAGCTGAGAAAGCATACCGTACAGGTGTTGCTGACTTACACGCACGCGTTAAAGTTCGTTTAACTGAAACGGTTATCAGCGAAGAAGGCGACAAGAGCGAAATTACACACCTAGTTGAAACAACGGTAGGTCGTGCGATTTTCTCACTTATCATGCCTAAAGGCTTACCATTTGAACTTGTTAACA
Organism: Pseudoalteromonas sp. MMG024; assembly: GCF_021654175.1. Taxonomy (NCBI): domain Bacteria; kingdom Pseudomonadati; phylum Pseudomonadota; class Gammaproteobacteria; order Alteromonadales; family Pseudoalteromonadaceae; genus Pseudoalteromonas; species Pseudoalteromonas sp. MMG024. The sequence goes on along the minus strand of NZ_JAKFZO010000022.1, from coordinate 11,258 downwards.
AGGCAATGGGTAAGAAGCAGATTTCAGGTCTTCTTAACGAGTGTTACCGTCGTCTAGGTCTAAAAGACACAGTAGTGTTTGCTGACCAAGTAATGTACACAGGTTTCCACTACGCGATGAAGTCGGGTGTTTCTATCGGTATTAACGATATGGAAATCCCACCAGTTAAAGCTGAAATCATCGACGCTGCTGAAGCAGAAGTTAACGAAATTAACCAACAGTTCCAGTCTGGTCTTGTAACTGCAGGTGAAAAGTACAACAAAGTTATCGATATCTGGTCACGTGTAAATGAAAACTTATCACGTGAAATGATGGCAAACTTATCAAAAGATACTGTAATCAACGCTGAAGGTGTTGAGGAAGAGCAAGATTCATTCAACTCAGTATTTATGATGGCCGACTCAGGTGCACGTGGTAGCGCCGCTCAGATCCGTCAGTTAGCGGGTATGCGTGGTCTAATGGCACGTCCAGATGGTTCAATCATCGAAACACCAATCACGGCGAACTTCCGTGAAGGTCTAAACGTACTCCAGTACTTCATCTCGACGCACGGTGCGCGTAAAGGTCTTGCCGATACAGCACTTAAGACAGCGAACTCGGGTTACCTAACGCGTCGTCTAGTAGACGTTGCACAAGACTTAGTAATCAACGAGCAAGACTGTGGTACTGAAGATGGTCTAACAATGAAGCCGCTAATTGAAGGTGGTGACGTTGTAGAACCGCTACGCGAGCGTGTATTAGGTCGTGTAGTTGCTGAAGACGTATTAAAGCCAGGTACTGAAGAAGTACTTGTTGAGCGTAACGTAATGCTTGACGAAAAACTGTGTGACCTTTTAGAAGAGAACTCAGTGGACGAAGTACGCGTACGTTCAGTTATCACATGTGATAACGACTTTGGTGTATGTGCTAACTGTTACGGTCGTGACCTTGCACGCGGTCACCTAATTAACCCAGGTGAATCAGTAGGTGTTATCGCAGCTCAATCAATCGGTGAGCCGGGTACACAGCTTACGATGCGTACCTTCCACATCGGTGGTGCGGCATCTCGAGCGTCTGCAGAGAACAGCGTACAAGTTAAGAACAACGGCAGCTTGAAGCTACACAATGCGAAATACGTTCTTAACTCAGATGGTAAGATTGTAATCACATCTCGTTCAACTGAAATCACAGTTATCGACGAGCACGGTCGTGAGAAAGAGCGTTATAAAGTACCTTACGGTGCGGTTCTTTCAGTACAAGATGGCGCTGACGTTGCTGGTAACGATATCGTTGCGACATGGGATCCGCATAGTCACCCAATCATTGTTGAACACGAATCAAAAGTTCAGTTCAGCGACATTGATGACTCAAACGTAGAATCGCAAACAGATGAGCTTACTGGTCTTACGCGTATGGTTGTTAAAGACCTTGCGAAAGTTAACGCGAAAGAACCTAAGTTAATCATCGAAAACGATGAGCGCGGTCTTCAAGAAATTCGTATTCCTTCATTCACTACAATTGAAGTGACTGATGGTTCAACGGTTGCGGCTGGTGCAGTATTGGCACGTATCCCGCAAGAAGGTTCGAAGACACGCGATATCACCGGTGGTCTACCTCGAGTTGCTGACTTATTTGAAGCACGTAAGCCGAAAGATCCAGCAATTCTTGCAGAAATTACAGGTACAGTTAGTTTCGGTAAAGAAACTAAAGGTAAGAAACGCTTAGTTATTACACCAGAGCAAGGTGATGCATACGAAGAGATGATTCCTAAATGGCGTCAGCTTAACGTGTTCGAAGGTGAATCAGTATCGAAAGGTGAAGTTATCGCCGACGGTCCAGAGTCGCCACACGATATCCTTCGCCTACGTGGTGTAACAGATGTTGCTAACTACATCGTAAACGAAGTACAAGAAGTATACCGTTTACAAGGTGTAAAAATTAACGATAAGCACATCGAAACTATCATTCGTCAGATGATCCGTAAGTGCATCATCCTAGACGGTGGTGATACAGAATTCCTAGCAGGTGAACAAGTTGAAGTGGCGCGCGTTAATATCGCAAACCGTGATCTTGAAGAGCAAGGTAAGATCCCAGCTAAATTTGAAATTCAGCTAATGGGTATTACTAAAGCATCACTTGCGACAGAATCATTCATTTCTGCAGCATCATTCCAGGAGACAACTCGTGTTCTTACTGATGCAGCGGTAAATGGTAAGAGCGATGAATTACGTGGTCTTAAAGAAAACGTAATTGTAGGTCGCTTGATTCCGGCGGGTACTGGTTTTGCCTACCACCAAGACCGTATCAATCGTCGCAAACAAGGTGAAAGTGTTGAAGAGCAAACAGTTAGTGTAGATGAAGCATCACAAGCACTAACCGATGCACTTAATGCTGGCATCGAAGGCGAGCAAGAATAACCTTAATCGCAACTCGCACATATAGCCTAAATTTCGGGCTATATGTGCAGTTTATGTTGACAGGTTAAACTTTGCTCATTAAAATTCCGCCACCCTTTTGCTCAGTGAAGTAAAAGGGCGGATTTTTTTCAGTAGTTTAGTTTAATTTATTAGGAGCTATTTAATGGCAACTATCAACCAGCTAGTGCGTAAGCCACGTCGCAGCAAGGTTAAATCAAATAACTCAGCTGCGCTTAAGGCTTGTCCTCAAAAGCGTGGCGTATGTACTCGTGTATATACAACAACACCTAAGAAACCAAACTCGGCTCTACGTAAAGTAGCGCGTGTTCGTTTAACGAACGGTTTCGAAGTAACTTCATACATCGGTGGTGAAGGTCACAACCTTCAAGAGCACAGTGTAATTCTTATCCGTGGTGGTCGTGTTAAAGACTTACCAGGTGTACGTTTCCACACTGTTCGCGGTGCACTTGACTGTGCAGGCGTTAACGACCGTCGTCAAGGTCGTTCTAAGTACGGTGCTAAGCGCCCTAAGGGCTAATGGTTCTCCGTTAGTAAGGCCAAGCACTTAAATTTGTAATTAATATTGTTTTGGGGATTCGCTGAAGTAAAGCGAACCTGAAGAAATCGGAGAGATTAAAATGCCTAGAAGACGCGTAATAGGTCAACGTAAAATTCTTCCAGATCCGAAGTTCGGATCAGAGCTTCTTGCTAAATTCGTTAACGTAGTAATGTTAGACGGTAAGAAGTCAACTGCTGAAAAAATCGTATATGGTGCGCTAGACGTGGCTGCTGAGAAATCAGGCAAGTCGCACCTAGAAATCTTCGAATCGGCACTTGAAAATGTTCGCCCACAGGTAGAGGTTAAATCTCGCCGTGTTGGTGGTTCAACATACCAAGTACCAGTAGAAGTACGCCCAGTTCGTCGTAACGCATTAGGTATGCGTTGGTTAGTTGAAGCAGCTCGTAAGCGTGGTGAAAAATCAATGGGCTTACGTCTTGCACAAGAAATGATTGATGCTGCTGAAAACAAAGGCACTGCGGTTAAGAAACGTGAAGACGTTCACCGTATGGCTGAAGCGAACAAGGCATTCGCTCACTACCGTTGGTAGTAAGCTCTTAAGTTTTAAGAGGATATTATGGCACGTACAACTCCAATTGAGCGTTATCGCAATATCGGTATTTGTGCCCACGTAGATGCGGGTAAAACCACCACTACAGAACGTGTTCTTTTCTACACCGGTCTTAGTCATAAGATCGGTGAAGTTCACGACGGTGCCGCAACTATGGACTGGATGGAGCAGGAGCAAGAGCGTGGTATCACGATCACTTCTGCTGCAACTACGTGTTTCTGGAAAGGTATGGACGCTCAGTTCGAAGACCACCGTATCAATATTATTGATACGCCAGGACACGTAGATTTCACTATCGAAGTAGAGCGTTCTTTACGCGTACTCGATGGTGCGGTTGTAGTACTTTGTGCTTCATCTGGTGTCCAGCCACAAACGGAAACGGTGTGGCGACAAGCAAATAAATATGAAGTACCACGCATGATCTTTGTTAATAAGATGGACCGCGTAGGTGCTGACTTCTTGATGGTAGTTGAACAGGTTAAGAGCCGTTTAGGCGCTGTACCTGTACCAATCCAACTTGCTATCGGTGCTGAAGACGACTTCAAAGGAGTCGTTGATCTTATCAAGATGAAAGCGATTAACTGGTCTGAAGAAGATCAGGGTATGAGCTTCACTTACGAAGATATTCCTGCTGACCTTCAAGACCTTGCTGAAGAATGGCGTGCTCATTTAGTTGAGTCTGCCGCTGAAGCAAACGAAGAGTTAATGGAAAAGTACCTAGAAGATGGTGAATTAACGGAAGAAGAAATCAAAGCAGCAATTCGTCAACGTACGCTTGCGAACGAAATCGTTCCAATGGCCTGTGGTTCTGCATTTAAGAACAAAGGTGTACAAGCGGTACTTGATGCTGTGATTGAATTCATGCCGTCACCAACTGAAGTTAAGCAAATCCAAGGTGTTTTAGACGACGGCGAGACAGAAGAAGAACGTCCTGCTGATGACAATGCACCATTTGCGGCGCTTGCATTTAAAATTGCAACCGACCCATTTGTTGGAACGCTAACTTTCTTCCGCGTTTACTCAGGTGTTGTAGCCACTGGTGATACAGTTTACAACCCAGTTAAAAGTAAGCGTGAGCGTTTTGGTCGTATTGTGCAAATGCACTCAAATGACCGTCAAGAGATTAAAGAAGTTCGCGCTGGCGACATCGCGGCAGCAATTGGTCTGAAAGATGTAACAACAGGTGACACTCTGTGTTCACTTGATTCGCACATTACACTTGAGCGTATGGAATTTCCAGAGCCAGTAATTTCAGTGGCGGTTGAACCGCGTACCAAAGCTGACCAAGAAAAAATGGGTATCGCGTTAGGTAAACTAGCGGCTGAAGATCCATCTTTCCGTGTCGAAACAGATGAAGAATCAGGCCAGACCATCATTTCAGGAATGGGTGAACTTCACTTAGATATTATCGTTGATCGTATGAAACGTGAATTCAGCGTTGAATGTAACGTTGGTAAACCTCAGGTTGCGTATCGTGAAGCTATCCGCTCAACTGTTGAAGTTGAAGGTAAGTTTGTACGTCAGTCTGGTGGTCGCGGACAATATGGTCACGTTTGGCTGAAACTTGAGCCAATGGACTTTACGGAAGAAGATGCTGAAAACTTCGAATTCGTTAACGAAATCGTTGGTGGCGCTGTTCCAAAAGAGTACATTCCTGCGGTAGAAAAAGGTGTTGCTGAGCAAATGCAAAATGGTGTATTAGCTGGCTTCCCTGTATTAGGCGTTAAAGCGACGCTATATGATGGTTCATTCCATGATGTAGACTCGAATGAAATGGCGTTTAAGATCGCAGGTTCTATGGCATTCAAGAAAGGTGCGCTTGAAGCGAACCCAGCCTTATTAGAACCGGTTATGAAGGTTGAAGTTATCACCCCTGAAGAAAACATGGGTGATGTAGTAGGCGACCTAAACCGTCGTCGCGGTATGATCGAAGGCATGGACGAAGCGCCAGGTGGTCTTAAGCAAGTAAACGCACAAGTGCCACTTGCTGAGATGTTCGGTTATGCAACAGACCTTCGTTCTGCAACACAAGGGCGTGCTTCGTACTCGATGGAATTCCTCAAGTACGCAGAAGCATCTTCAAATGTTGCAGACGCAATTATTGCAGCTCGCGCTGTTAAGTAATTTTAGTTCGGTCCGATTCATGTGGGATCGGACTTTAATTTCTTTATAGGAATTTAAGAAAATGGCAAAAGAAAAGTTTGAACGTTCGAAACCGCACGTAAACGTAGGTACAATCGGCCACGTTGACCACGGTAAAACAACTCTAACAGCAGCAATCACTAACGTACTTGCAAAAGTATACGGTGGTGAAGCGAAAGACTTCGCAGCAATCGATAACGCTCCAGAAGAGCGTGAGCGTGGTATCACAATCTCAACTTCACACGTTGAGTACGATACACCAACTCGTCACTACGCACACGTAGACTGTCCAGGACACGCGGATTATGTTAAAAACATGATCACAGGTGCTGCACAGATGGACGGCGCAATCCTAGTAGTAGCAGCGACTGATGGCCCAATGCCACAGACACGTGAGCACATCCTTCTTTCACGTCAGGTTGGTGTACCTTACATCATCGTATTCATGAACAAATGTGACATGGTTGACGACGAAGAACTACTAGAGCTAGTAGAAATGGAAGTTCGTGAACTTCTTTCTGAGTACGATTTCCCAGGTGACGACTTACCACTAATCCAAGGTTCAGCTCTTAAAGCACTAGAAGGCGAGAAAGAGTGGGAAGACAAGATTGTTGAGCTTGCTGAAGCACTAGATTCTTACATCCCAGAGCCTGAGCGTGACATCGATAAGCCATTCATCATGCCTATCGAAGACGTATTCTCAATCCAGGGTCGTGGTACAGTAGTAACAGGCCGTGTTGAAGCTGGTATCATCAACGTGAACGACGAAGTAGAAATCGTAGGTATTAAAGAAACTACAACTACTACTTGTACGGGTGTTGAAATGTTCCGTAAGCTTCTAGACGAAGGTCGTGCGGGTGAGAACATTGGTGCACTTCTACGTGGTACTAAGCGTGATGAAGTTGAGCGTGGTCAGGTTCTATGTAAGCCTGGTTCAATCAAGCCTCACACGAAGTTCACTTCAGAAGTATACGTACTATCTAAAGATGAAGGTGGTCGTCACACGCCATTCTTCAAAGGCTACCGTCCACAGTTCTACTTCCGTACAACTGATGTAACTGGTGATATCCAATTACCAGATGGCGTAGAAATGGTAATGCCAGGCGACAACATCAAGATGACTGTTGAGCTAATCGTTCCAATCGCGATGGACGAAGGTCTACGTTTCGCGATCCGTGAAGGTGGCCGTACAGTAGGTGCTGGTGTTGTAGCAACTATCGAAGACTAATTCTTGATAGTTAATGCATAAGCATTGAAAAACCCGAGTTTAGGCTCGGGTTTTTTTATGTCAAAAATACCTATCCTTTGTTTAATTTAATGTTCTCGTTTCACATCACTTTATATTGCCGAACGCTTGGCGGTAATTTGCCTTGAACAGTCGTTCAGAAACAGCGTACTAAGTTTTAAGCATGTTAATTTGTAGAGCTGTTGAATGAATGGAACTTCGTCCTTCGCTATTTATTAATATTCAACGTTACTTATTACTCCATATCGCGCTTGTTGCACAATTAACACTTTGCTATCCCAAGAGTTAAGTATTGCGCTAGTGCTTCTAAGCGTAATGCAATCTGTTACCTGCTTTAATTTTATATAGATGCCTTAACCAGCACGTGACACATTTAAGCATTTGATTAATCGTATTATGAACTAACTTTTGTGCTATGTTTAAACAGTTCATTCTACAAAATAAGGCTTACTGAATGCCGCTTACTCTTACAAGATTGCTTCGCAACGATGTAGTTGTTTTTTTACTCATCGTGCTTGGTTATTATTCTTTTGGTGTATTCGGTACTTTCTTTCGTATAGAGCCTGGTTTTGCGAGCGCAGTATGGCCAGCTGCAGGGTACGCAGCAATTGTTGTACTACGCTATGGCAGTAAGGCATATCTACCACTTTTTGTCGGCGCTTTACTGGCGAATATTTATAGTTCAGGAAACGATATTTTTTCTATTTCTGTTTCCGATTTTATGTGGAACAGTGTTCGTGCTGCGGGTGCTTTGTTGCAGGCTGCCATTAGCTGTTTGCTTCTAAAAAAATTGTGTGATTTTCCACTTAGCTTAAATGCAGCAAAACCCTTGTTAAAAGCGCTAGTTTTAGTCAGTCCGTTTGCTTGTATGGTGTCTGCAACAATTGGTACTAGCTCTTTATACTTACAGGGCATTATTCCATTTAGCATTGTCGATTTTGTTTGGTTCACTTGGTGGGTTGGTGACAGTGTTGGCGTGCTGTTTTTCTTCCCATTATTTGGCATGTTACTTCCATCTAAGCTTTTTAGTCCAGTGAGTAACGTTAAAGTTGTATTGGTTACAGGTACCTTATTGCTGATATCAGTGTGCTTTACATTTTCTTATTCAAAAGAAGTGTATCGTAAAAATTTAAACCTAACTTTCGCAGATATTACTGAAAAGAAAGTTTACGAATTACAAATACTCAAACGACAAATCGAAACTAACCTGTTTGCTTTGGCAACCTTGTTTCGCAATGGTATTGATCCCAATATTGATGAATTCCAGTTAATTGCATCGTCTCTGAATAATGGCGGTATTCCTTACCGTGCAATTGCTTGGTTAGATTGTTTAGAGCGTGAAGACTCGCAAGCTTGGTATGAAAAGCAGTCTGAACGAGGATTGGAAGGGGCAAAACTTAGAATCATCGACGAAAGCAGACAGTTTTCACAAATATTTCCGATCAGTCTAACAGCGCCATACTCTACTAATAGTTTGGCTATTGGTCTCGATTTAGCGAGTCACCCAGTTGCAGGTGATACCGTATTTGAAGCGATAAGTGCACGGTCAATTAAAGCAACACCGCCGGTTCGCTTACAGCAACAATCAGATAAATTAACAGGCAATGTAATTTACTTTCCGGTATTTAGAAATAGTGACGACAAGCTATTAGGTATTGCCGAAGTGGTTATTGAAGTTGATAAGTCGCTTGAAAAGCTAATGCTTGAAGATGCATCTTCAGATTATTATCACTTTTCAATTTCAGATAAACAATCGCCTAGTTCGCCTTATGTTGCAGGTCTAGAACAACAACACAATACGAGTCATAGCTTACACTTCGCTAAATCTTATCAGTTAGCGTGGTTTGGCCGCGATTGGCTAGTTCATTTTGAGAGTACCGATAGTTTTGAAAATACCAAAAAGGATTGGTTAAGTTGGCTTACACTCATTGTGGGTTTTATTATTGCGGCAATTGGTGTGATGTTTACTTTAATTATTGCGGGTTTTAACGATCAGCTAAAGCGTAAAGTAAAAGACAAAACAGCACAATTAGCCACAGTAATTGAACAACTCAAAAAAGCAGACCAAGTAAAGAACGAATTTATTGCAAATATGAGTCATGAAATTCGTACCCCGTTAAATGTTGTTTTATCCACATTGCAATTGCTAAGAAAATCCAAACAAGCGGCAAAAGAACAAGAGCTCACTGACAGTGCGCTCTCTTCGGGTAAAACACTGCTAACCATAATTAATGATATTCTCGACATATCTAAGTTGGAAGCAGGAAAACTCGAAATTGAATCTACCGAGTTTGATTTAGAAAAGCTGGTTAAAGACACGGTAACTGAGCAAAAGAGTATTGCAGATGAAAAGCAATTAGTAGTGAAGCTGGATTCAATGTCTTCAGTAACCGGTGTGTGGAAAGGTGACCCGACGCGTATTAAGCAGATCTTACTTAACCTAGTTAGTAACGCAATTAAGTTTACAGATTCAGGTCAAATTGACGTCAAGGTTGTAAAGTATAAGCGAGGTATTAAAGTCGAAGTAGCAGATTCAGGTATTGGTATGAGTGATACCCAAGTAACACGTTTGTTTGAACGGTTTGAACAAGCTGATACGTCGACAACACGTCGATTCGGGGGAACAGGTTTAGGGCTTGCAATCGTTGCACAACTCGTTCACTTAATGAAAGGTAAAATTGAAGTGACGAGTGAGCTAAATAAAGGTTCTCAATTTAAGCTCACAATTCCATTGACATACGAAAGTCGTGAAGTATTAAAACCAAGAGAAGACACACAGTTAACGATGCCATCACTCAATGGCACAACCATTTTGTTGGCTGAAGATAATAAAGTAAATCAAACTGTGTTTAAGGCAATTATGGCGCCAGCGAAAGCAACACTATTAATCGCTGAAAATGGAAAACAAGCAATTGACTTGTTTCAACAAGAAAACCCAGCCATCATTTTTATGGATATTCAAATGCCAGAGATGGATGGTGAACAAGCTTGCAAATATATTCGGCAACTAAATAGCACCATTCCAATAGTAGCGTTAACAGCAAACGTACTTGAAAGTGATGTAACAAGGTATTTAAGAGAAGGGTTTAACGCTCATCTTGCAAAACCCATCGATATTAATAAATTAATTGAGACCTTAATCCAGTTAACTGTAACTAGCGAATAACACATTAGAAGGCCAAGTATATGCTAATCGCTATTTCGCTCAGAAGGCAGATCACTTAAATACTCGACAAACTCTACTTCAAATCCGTCAGGGTCAATAAAATAGGCATTTTTACGAAAAGGGTGCTCACTGCCTTTATCGACAAAAAAGCCTGCGTCACACATACGCATTATGAGTGCATCTAAATTTTTCACAACATAGGCAAAGTGCGCTAGTCCTGTTTGATGACCAGAGAGTTTTCTTATCTCTCCCTCACCATGGTCGCTTAATGCAATATAATTAAAATCGTCGCCAAAGTGCAGCCATTGCCGCGGCTTACCGTACCACTCTCCACTTCCTTTTGAGCGAATTCGCCAGTGTGGAAAAGCAGCTTGATAAAAAGTCAGTGACTTATTTAGATCAGTAACAACTAAATTAACGTGTTCCAAAAACATTGTCGTTCCTTATTTTAATGCTGAAGTTGATACCAAGATTGAATGTTTGTTTAAAGTACAAAGGTAGCGTGTAAATGAGTGCATAAAATCATTCCTTAAATTGAGAAAGCAGGATGACTATAAAAGCTCAAGTTAGATTGAGGTAAAGCGCTATTTATATTTTTTTAACAGCGGTTTTGTGTGATGATTGAAAAATTATTGGTCAAATGAGTGATAGCAGTGGAAGTAGTTGTAGTAGAGCAAACCAACATGCGTGTGTATTTAAACTTGTTGCAAGGGTATGAAGCAGAGTTTTCAAAAATCACAGGTAAATTACCTAACCATATGGGACTGTTCGATCTCGACACAGAGCTGGTTGATAATGTTTTTGGTTTGCTCTGTTATTTAGAAGGTAAGCCAATTGGCTTTGCAGCAATCAAACAAGTTGCCAGTAAACAATTTGAGGTGTGTGAGTTTTACATAGTTCCAAGTTTAAGAGAACAAGGATTAGGAAGTAGATTCGCGAGTTGGATTTGGCAGCATTATGGTGGTGCATGGCAGATTAAACAGATTGCGGGTGCAAGCAAGGCAACGCAATTTTGGCGAAACGCAATCACAAGCTTCAATGCAAATTACTCTGAAACAAAGATTAATGATGAATATTGGGGTGAGGTGACGCAGCAATCATTTAATACTGAGGCCCAAAATTCACAAGTAAACTCGCTTTAAAGGGCATTTTTAGAAGAAAACGTACAAAAACGAGCA
>NZ_JAKFZO010000021.1:0-67234 GCF_021654175.1 Pseudoalteromonas sp. MMG024 | reverse complement strand
TTTATATATATGAAAAAATACATATGTAAATATTCGCATGTGTTTATTTGTTATGCAACTTTGGGTTTGATTGATATGTAATTTTTGATAGTAAGAAAAAGGGGGGTTCTAATTATTTAGCTTAATCTGTGATTTATTCTTCACTGGCTCGAATTTTTATAAATCGACTAGCAAGCTAGTTAAGTTACCCTGCTATTCGATTGAAAACCTATAAGTTTAAGGAAGCACTGAGGACTATGAACTGTGAAAAAAAGGCAGGTATCTTTGGTTTTTAATGCTAATACAAAGAAAATCGCATTCTGCCAACCTACGCTAAGTTCGCTTACACTTCGTCTTCTATTTCTTTTGCCATGGTAAGAATTTCAGACAAGATGTCCCCTTTTACATTTAATACTTCAAGAATGATAAGAAATAGGCTCGTTGGCATTAGTCTGTTAGACACTTTGTTGCGCAGGTTGCCGGGAGTGAGAACAATACCTTTTTGTTCAAGCAGTTCTGCTAACTGTGGATACGTTACCTTTTTTTGTTTTAGCTTCATGCTTAAAAAGCGTGAAAACGCCTCACCGTAAGGGGCAAGGGCTAGATTATTTTGAATACTCGTTTGTTGATCCATAAAAAATACCTAAGTAGTTTACATTCACGCCAATGTATTAGATAAATAGCCTATATTGCGCACCGGTATTGCTACAGCGTAATACTGAATGCAAACAGGGCTAGGCATATTAAATGCTAAAAGTTACCTGTATTGATATAACACAAATAAATTTTAAGTGTAACAAAATAATAATTAGTGCAATATAAAACTTGCAAGTGTTAGTTATATGTGACATTAATTTAAATACCAATAGAAATATGGAGATCAAAATGGCTTTTAATACCGAACAACTGAAAACGGTGTTTTCAACACATCCAGATTGGGTTGTTGAACAAGAAGGTGACTGTGTAAGCATTTCAAACGATGAAGGAATTGATGTGTTTGTTTATGCGGGTGAAACACAGGTAGTGGCTGAAAGTGTGTTGTTTCCGGTAAGTAGCGTTACAGATGCTTCAGGACTGAATGAACTGATTTTAAAAAGTCATCAGTTGGTTCCACTTTCTACTGTAGGTATTAGTTCGATATCTGGGCAAGAATATTACGTGGCGTTTGGTGCGTTGTCTGTTGACAGTAAAGATTCAGTGCTTGTTGAGGAAATTGAGTCTTTGTTTGCCAATATTCCAGAATTCCTTGAACTTTATGAAGATTATATCAATTAGGAGCAAGTCACATGAGTCTTAAAAAATTATGGACTGCGTTAGTAGGCGCAACAAATGAAGGGCTTGAAGCGGCCGCAGATACGCAAGCCATCCGAATTTTAGAGCAAGAACTTCGCGAAGCGAAAGAAGAGTTAAGACGTTCAGATCAAAGCCTGACTAGCATCATGGCAAAACGTAAATTAACCTCGAATAAGGTTGCTGCGTTTCAGGCAGATATCGACAAATACTCAGAGCATGCCGTGTCTGCAAGTGAATCAGGTAATATGGAACTTGCGGTAGAATGTGCAGAGCGCGTTGCTGATTTAGAAAGCCAAATGGCAACTGAACAATCGATTCTTGATGGTTTCGAAAAGTCAGAGAAAACCCTGAAAGACAATATTGCTAAAGCGAAAACCAATGTACGACGCATGGAACAGCAAATTGATCAGGTAAAAGCGACTGAATCAGTGCAAAAGGCGCAAGCAGCAGCATCTACCCATCATGTTGGTGCTAACAGCAAAGTAAAAACTGCATTAGATAGCCTTGAACGTGTTAAGCAAAAACAAGCGATGCGAGCAGCTGAATTAGAAGCCGCTGAAGAGCGCGCGGCTGATGAATCTGGCAGCAGCCTTGACGAAAAATTAAAATCAGCAGGTGTAACACCGGGTGGCCAAACATCGGGTCAGGACAAACTTGCACAACTGCTAGCGAAGAAAAACGCTGGTTAGTCAGTAACCAATTTAAAAAGAGATAACTCAGTTATCTCTTTTTTAGTTTTTAAACAGTAAACATCACTGTAGACAACTGGTTAGCCTACATGTAACGTTAGCAACCTATGAAGCAAAGTTAAGGAACATTGATGTTCAATTTCTTCAAAAAAGACAAACCAAAAGCGACCATCTCAACGCCAGAAATAATGGGCTTGCGACTCGGAGCAAGTTTTGAAATAGATAAACTCGCGATTAAGCTGATACTTGATGAGCTCGTAATAGGTGATTTTGCCGCGACCCAGATTATTCAGGCCGTTGGCAAAGTCGATATGGATGGCACCTATCTTTTTCGGTTTTACACAGATGATGAAGCATGGCTTCAAGTAATTTGTGAAGGCCAACCAACAGCCGAGAATGTGGTTGATGTGAAGTTGTTTTACTACTTTGATACCTTGGATATTCAAAACCAAGCACAGTGGGAAAAACTACTCAACCAACAAATTGGCACGCCTACCTATACATTGGACGGGCATGAATACAATCGCGTATGGACCTCAATGGGTGATTATCACAACCCAGTTCATATGGCCGAAAAAACCTTCGATGGTAAATCTCAACCCAGTGAAACAGACCAATTCACCATGCTGTTTGAACGTGAATTAAGCGATGGCACAACCGAGTCGCTATTTCTTTCAGCAGAAGAATCGCTTGAATCGTCAGGCAATCTTTCACGGTGTTTGGTAATTAGCACTGGCATAACGTTAAGCTCTTCTCAAATAACAATACATGGATAAAGGAGTCCAATAATGGAAAACGGTTATGATCTGATCGCCGGTGTCACTAATTTTGCAATGTCGTTTGGCATAAGCTTGGTATTACTTTTTGTGTTCAAAATACTGTTTGCTTTTGTAACGCCACACGATGAGTGGAAACTCATCAAAGAAGACAAAAACGCAGCGGCTGCAATTGGCTTTGGTGGTGCGGTAGTGGGTTTTGCTTTGGCACTCGCTGGCGCGGTAAGCAACTCTGGTGGCATATTAGACTTTGCAATTTGGGGCGGTATCGCGCTAATTGCGCAATTACTCGCGTTTGCAATTGTGCGTTTTGCCTTTATGCCAAAAATCGTCAAACGTATTGAAGATAACGAAATCAGCGCTGGTGTAATTCTCGCTTCGACCAATATTGCCGTAGGCTTATTAAACGCTGCAAGCATGACATATTAATAGGGAGGTCATGATGAAAAAGACCAGACATATTGACTTATCATTGCTGCGCAAAAAAGTACGAAAATTCAGCCTTGCACCACTTTCTGTTGGTGTTGCAGCGGCGCTTGCAGGATGCTCAGGTGAACCACAGGAACGTGTTAAAGTAGTGTCATCGGTTGATGATTGTGTTGACCAAACTGAATTGTCGGTTGAACAATGCCAAGCTGCTTACCAAGAAGCCTTGGCAGAAGCTGAACGCACCGGACCACGTTACCAGCACCAATATTTATGTGAAGCTGACTTTGGTCAGTGTCAGCAATCCAGCTCAGGGTTTTTTACGCCGTTTATTACCGGTTACATTGTAGCTGAGATAATTGATGAAGTAGGTGATGCGTTTGAGCGTAAACATCGACGCCGCTACAACCCTGTATACACCTATCAAAAAAGTGGCTCTAAACACCGTCAAAAAATAATGACTGCGGATGGCACCATTTTAGGTAGCGCTGGCAAAAGCAGCTATAAAGTGCCTAGCTCTGTAACCAAACCAAAACCGGCCGTAACACGCACGATATCGCGAGGTGGGTTCGGCGCTCAGGCATCTGCTAAGTCTAACTGGGGCGGTGGTAAGTCTTCTTCTCGCGGTTGGGGCGGCTAATATGCTACGACTCCCAATAGCGCAACGACCAAACTGGCAGCGAAAAGCCGAAGAATTTGGCTTTAAATTTCACACCATGTATGGGGAAACCTATTGGGATGAGTCTGCTTATTATCAATTTAATCTTAAGCAAATAGAAAACGACCTGGAAAAACCGACTGAAGAGATACATCAGATGTGCTTGGAAGTTGTTAGCCAGGTCCTTCACGACGAAATGCTACTTAAGCGTTTTTGTATTCCCGAGCAGTACTGGGATTTTATTCGCCAATCATGGGTCAATGGTGACCCAAGTTTGTATTCCCGATTAGACTTTGCTTATTCAGGCAATGGGTCAGCAAAACTATACGAAAATAATGCAGATACCCCAACGTCAGTTTACGAAACCGCTTTTTGGCAGTGGTTATGGTTAGCTGATAACGTTGATAATGGTGTAATTGTAAAAAAAGCAGACCAATTTAACTCGCTGCAAGAAAAGCTTGTTAATCGTTTTAAAGAAGTCGAATATTTAACGCCCGACAGGACTTTACACTTTGCCTGCTGTAAAGATTCAGAAGAAGACCGCGGCACAGTGCAGTACATGGAAGATTGCGCAATCGCCGCCGGAATAAACACCAAATTTGTTTACATCGAAGAAATAGGTATAGATGCAGATAACCGCTTCACAGATTCAGATGATCAGGTTATCGACTGGATGTTTAAACTGTACCCTTGGGAATTTATGTTTCAAGAAGAGTTTGGCAACCTGTTAGGCAAACAAAACATGCGCTGGATGGAACCGCCATGGAAAGCGATTTTATCTAATAAAGCATTGTTGCCAATGTTATGGCGCTTGTTCCCAAATCACCCCAATTTATTGCCTGCATTTTTTGATGATGAACTGCACTTAGCGCAAGAATGTGATGTGTTGGTTAAAAAACCAATATTCTCTCGCGAAGGTGCTAATATTTCATTTGTTGATAGTCGAGGTAATCCTATCAGCGGCTCATCAGGTTCAGATGGCCCTTATGGTGAAGAAGGGTTTATCTTTCAAGCCAAGCATGCGCTACCGAAATTCGGCCAAAACCACACACTTATTGGCAGTTGGCTGGTGGACGACCAAGCCGCCGGAATTTCAATTCGAGAAGATGATAGCGCAATTACACAGGATATGAGCCGTTACTTGCCACATGTTATTGTCGATTAACGCCCATTTATTGGCGATATCACGTTAAACCGTATCGAGGATCAATAGTTTAATTTATTGACCCTCTCCAACGTCCATTATTCAGCTGATAAAGATTGCGGCGCACTAACGGGGGGAGCGTCCTGATTCAGCTTTTATATAGTGAACGTTTTTATAAACGCAATATTGTATTTAAGCAGACTTAAATTTTAGATCTTCACTCGATTTGGAAATTAGGATATTGAAAACAACCGTTTTCTGATTGCGCTCGGGAAAGGTTTAACAAAAAAACCTAAAAAAATTCACCCCCAAATTAATAGTCGTCCGTTTATAGCTTTAAACCATCTATAAAAAGAGACAGATTATGAAAACAAACAAAACCTTAATCGCATTAACAATCGGCACGCTATTTATTTCTGGTTGTTCGAATCAAGAGTCGGAAACAACAATTGCAAAGCAGCCTGAAAATGAAAAACAAGCCCAAACTACTATAGAAAATAAAGAGGTTGCAGAGGTTGAAAAAATTACTGTGACGGGTAGTCGATTGGCTGATGTGCAAACTGATGGGGGAGCTGTGGAATATATGAAAGCCAGTCAGCCGCAAGTCTTAGTGGCAGCACCAGCAATGAGAAAGCGTATTGTGCCACCGCCACCACCTGAATATTTTACGCAGCCTCAAAACCAAGATAGCTACCTGCCGAGTGATAGCAACGGGGTGTTTCAAACTGCAACCACACCGCTTTCTACTTTTTCGGTTGATGTTGATACCGGAAGTTATGCCAATATGCGTAGCTACTTGAGTATGGGGCAAAAACCTCCACAAGATGCCATACGCGAAGAAGCCTTTATTAATTATTTTGACTACAACTACCGCGTACCAGAAGATAAATCACAACCCTTTGCTACTTTTACTGAATTAGCGCCAGCGCATTGGAGTGATGAGCGCCATATTTTGCGAATTGGTTTGCAAGGTTATGATTTACCAGTGAGCGAACGCAAGCCGTCTAATTTGGTGTTTCTAGTGGATGTTTCGGGGTCGATGCATAATAAAAACAAGTTGCCTTTACTGGTGCAAAGTTTAACTATGATGGTTAAGCAATTATCGGCAAGGGACACGGTTAGCTTGGTGACTTATGCAGGGAATACGCAAGTAGTACTCAGCCCAACTAAAGGTAATGAAAAGCAAACCATTATCGATGCGCTACAAAAACTACAAGCTGGTGGCGGTACGCATGGCGAAAGTGGTATCAAAATGGCTTACCAAGCGGCGAAAAAAGCATTTATTAAAGGCGGGGTGAACCGCATAATTTTAGCCACTGATGGTGACTTTAATGTTGGCACAACCAATATTGATGCACTCAAAGAGATGATTGCTGACAAGCGCAAACAAGGCATTTCGTTAACAACACTTGGCTTTGGCCGCGGTAACTACAACGATGCCATGATGGAACAATTAGCAAATATTGGTGATGGCAATCATGCCTATATTGATACTCTGCACGAGGCGCAAAAAGTACTTTTAAGGCAAATGAGCGGCACACTGCAAAGTATTGCTAATGATGTCAAAATCCAGCTCGAATTTAATCCAGCAGAAGTTAAAGAGTATCGTTTGATTGGCTATCAAAATCGTTTACTGAAAGATGAAGACTTTAATAACGATAATGTCGATGCAGGCGAAATTGGCGCAGGTCACACCGTGACGGCGCTATATGAATTAACGCTCGCTGGCAATAAAGGGCAAGTTGATGTGCTGCGCTACCAACAAAAACAAGTGGTCAACTCAAGCGATGAACTGTTACAGGTGAAAATTCGCTATAAATTACCGGGCGATTTGGAGAGTAAATTAATTAGCCAAGTGGTTAACAAACAACATGTCTTAAATGATTTTAATAGCGCAAGCCAAGACTTTAAATTTGCCACGTCAGTCGCGGCATTTGCGAAAAAATTAAAGCAGAGTAAGTACTTAGGCAGTATGAATTACCAAGATATCGCCACAATTGCACGAGCAAATAGGGGAGATGACCCATTTAACTATCGCGGTGAATTTGTTAACTTGGTTGAACTTGCCAGTGCTTTATAGCTGAATCACCATAGCCTATATGACTCAAAAAATTGAACCACACATGGATACGGACGAGGCACTTATGCTTGATTATGGAAAAGGTGATCAAGCTGCCTTTTGTGCCCTTTATGCCCGTCATAAAGGGCCCTTGTATCGTTATGTGTGTCGCCAATTAGGCACAAATCATCACAGTAAAGCACAAGAATTATTTCAAGAGGTGTGGCTGAGGGTAATTGATAATCGCACCCGTTATAAAGTTGAGGCTAAATTTAGCACTTGGCTTTATCGCATCGCGCATAACTTATTGATTGATGAACTCCGAAAGTTAATGGCGCGCGGGGAACACTTGTCTTTGGTGAATGACGAACAAGGGGAAAGCGATCATATTCCTATTGCATCAAATCAAGGGCATCAAGAAAATACTTTGCACAATAAGTATTTGCAGCAGGCGATAAAACATTGTGTTGAATTACTTGTGCCGCAACAACGCGAAGCGTTTTTGCTGCGCCACGAAGCAGGGTTTGAGCCCGAACAAGTGTGCGACATTGTTGAGGCAAAACCTGAAACCGTTAAAACCAGATTACGCTACGCTATGTCGCAACTTCGTGAATGCTTGCAGCGTAAAGCGGGTACAACTGAATTAGGAGGCGAAAGGCAGGTATGAGTAAGCTATTTGATGATGAAGAGATCATTAAGCTTTATCAACAAGATAATGACGAGATGCCGCCAAAAGCCCTCGATGAGGCCATTTTAGCCCACGCGTCCGATGCAATTAGCAAAGAGCAGCCCGTTATCATAAAGCCAAACCGCTGGTGGCATTATTCAGGTATCGCAGCAGCAATGGTTGCTATCGCCGTGTTCGCACCTTGGCAGTATTATCAAGAGCCAGATTTTGAATCAGAATTAAAATCAGTAGAATCAATTAATAAGCCTGCGTTACCGCAAGCCAAGAAAACAGCCAAACGTGAACCACAAGTTGAAATGATGGAACTATTAGCAGATGACGTGCAGTTAGAAAAAATAGAAGTAACGGGCTCAAGAATTGAACGCGTAGCCCCAGAGCAAAAAGCGCGATCCGTTCCAGCACCACCGCCGGAAATGCTTAATTTAAAAGGCGTTGCAACACGTTCTGAGTTCAACGTTGTTTTAACTAAACTTGAAGAAGATAACAAAGATGGGGCAGAACAAGCGCTAATAGAATTACTGAAAGCAAAACCAAAACTTCACGATAAAATCCCTGAAGCGCTTGAGGGTTTATATCAAGAACTACTTAAAAACGGCAAATTGGCCAAGCCAGAGTAGTGAGGAAGTGTAAAAACGGGCTTAAATCACACATTAGTGAAAAAGTAGTAAAGTGTTAAACGCAAGGCTGGGGCAAAACGTAACTCCACCTTCTCATTCGCTTTTAAACGTTAATTGTGTGCTGCAGATCTACTTATATAGCTAATGTTTTGAAAGTTATGCATAAAACGCAGATAAGAATCTGCATTTTATGCCTTTGTTGATTATGTTTTGATGGGTTATTCTGATTTTAACGCACGCATATCTTTTATTAGCTCTTCTAATTTTTTAAATTGTCGTCCGTAGATCATATTTAAGTCTAGGCGATAGAGCGCTGCTGAATATTTTATCACCACCAGAAATAGCACAGTAATAACAGCCCACACATAACCAGGAATATCCAGAAAAACATACTCAGTTGGGTAGGCTTTTAGTAACTGCGCCATCACGCGAGTGCCAGCATCACTCGCAAGTCCTTGCGTCACCATTCCAATGTAAAATAATGGGTAGAAAAACTTGTAGTATACAGCGTATCGCATTATTGAGTGTTGAAGCCATGCATTAAAGCTTTCTAAATACTCTAAACTACTTTGCCCTTTCGATAAGTTGTACGATTTATCTAACTCTTTTCTCGCCATCAGCACCAACGGAGCCAGTAATACACAAATATATATGCCAAGCCAAGGTGCGCCGATTAAGCTCATCACAACTAGTAACAGCAAGGCCCCAATTACGATTGCTTTAATGTTCACAGCAAACATATGTTGCAGTTTATCAACTAAGTTTTGAGATTTTCTGTTATATAAGTCGTTAACTTTAGGCGCTACTAGTTCGCCTTCGCTGATAAAGCCTTGTTTCCACATTGTTTCAATTGATTTGTTCATGTGTTCACTCCTGCGCGTTTATAAACTTGTTCAATCTTTTTTTAATGCGCATAATGCGCACGCCAATACTGTTGGTGTTAGCACCTATTATTTCTGCAATCTCGCTGTAAGATTTTTCTTCTAAATAAAGTAAAATTACTGCTCGGTCTATCTCAGACAGATGTTTTATGCCGTTGTAAAGCACGTTAATGTCGTCTGAATTAAATGCTTTTAAATCATCTTGTACCTCGTCGGGTAACGCATCAGACACAAAGTGTTTTTCGCCCTGCTTACGCTGTTTTAAATTGGTTAAGCATACATTTAAGGCCACTTTGTAAACCCAAGTAGACCATTGTGATGCAGCATTAAAACTGTCTTTGCTTCGCCATATTTGCAGGCATACCTCTTGGTAATAGTCATCAAAATCTTCTTGGCTATGTGTGTATGCCCGGCATATTTTGATGATGATTCCCGCATAGGGCAGTATCGATTGCTGATAAAAATCGCTTCCCATTCACCTTGTTCCGTTTTGTATTTTTTTTAGTTAGTAGATTAAAGACGCTGTTTATTACAGCTTATGGGAATTTTTTTTCTGAAGGAAAGTATTTGAAGAAAAAACATTAAGAGCAAAGGTCAGCTAAAGTTAACGTTTATCAATAGCCTAGTAAGCAAATCACCAAGTAAATTTGCTACGTTTATTCAATTTATCTTACTTTAAATACTTATTTGTAATTTATTAGCCGCTTAGGTAACGTTTTACCTAAAAAGAATAAGGCGACTACCGTGGGTTTAGAACATAACGCAAATCAAGTTTCAGCGCATTTAAGCGAGTGTGCAAATTGTGAAACGTCATTAGAAGATAAATTTTGCCCTTCATGCGGGCAACGCTATCGCTCAGAGCGATTATCGTTAAAAATGCTGTTGATAGACATTCCATCGCAATGGCTTAACCTCGATAAGGGCTTTTTTTACACGTTCTTTCAACATTTTAAATCGCCGGGTTCCGTTGCAAAGCGTCATGTAGATGGGCAAAGGGTTATTTTTACTAATCCGTTAACCTATTATTTGATTGGCGCAGCAGCGCAATTACTAATGTTGTTTGTGTTTAAAGACGTTTTATCTGAAAAAATGATTGCGCAAGTACAGCAATCTCCCGAAATGCTCGAAAGTTTAAAAGGTCTATTGGGAGAAAATGCCCCTAAAAAGTATGCTGATTTGTATTTGTCGGTAATCAATCAGGGCTATACCTACTTAGGGTTTATTTTCTTGTGTATTCCGTTTGCACTTTTTCTACGTTTATTTTCCAAAAAGCATAGGCAGGTTTATAACACCGCAGAAACACTGGTATTCTCTTTTTATACTATGGGGCATTTTGTGTTATGCACTGGATTATTGGGCTTTATCAGTATGATGATTAACCCATACTTTCATGCACCGATCTCAGTTTTAATTTGCTTTGTATTTGGTTGGCTCTCTTGTCGCGGCTTTTATGGCAAAGCGTATCACAATGGCTTTGCATCTTTTTTTGCGCTTGTGCTGACGTTTGTAACCTTTCTGTCCACTCTTGTAATTATGATGGGAATTGCACTGCATACACGATAAAACCATATTTTATATAGAGAGTTTTCAAGTGGTGATGCTTGGTAAGGCGAATTCGCCTACCAAGTATCATTATCGTCGCGCTTGCTAGCCCTATTTTTACCTGTAAAACTCACCTCGTTAAAAAAGCCGATAAACGTAAATAATGCTACCCACAGCACCCATAAATGATTTGGTGCAGTAAACAGGTTAATTAATGTTAACCCGATAAGCAGTGGCAAATGTCTTAAGCTGTATTCAATAAAGTGTTTAATTACGTTGTTCATGATGTCTCTCCTTGTTTAGTTGATGTAATAATTGTGGCAAATGACTACGCACGGCGCAGCTGCCAAATGTCATTAATCTAGGATGACAATTGTCATTAATTGCCGTTTTATTTGTTAGTGAGTGTATGTACTAACTTTTCTCCTTTTTGCTACGTTATTTGTAGTCACACTACCGGCTTGCGGAACTGATACTTACGCGTACGGTCGGTTTTTGATAAATATTCCAAAGTGTCGCGTCGCTGAGTTCAATAGGTATACCAAACGAGCTTGTTGAAGTGTAAGGGGGTCACGATTAGAGTAACCTTAAGTAGTAAAGATTTTGCAGCGTATCGGGCGTTATTACGCTATTTTATTTGGCTAGGGTAGTTGACGGTTAATTGCACGAAATAATGATAGATAGCAATAACGTTAAGATAATTTAATGTGTTTTTAAGGATCAGGTTCAAGCTTATAGTTCGGCTTAAAAATAAAAAAGCGCATATGAAAATGCGCTTTTTAAAAATTGAGGTGTATAAAAGTTAGTTTGTTTGTTGTGGCGCGTGTGGAAGTACCGCATTTAAAATAATGCCTAAAATGGCGCACAAGCTAACACCCTGTAGGCTGAATTCATCACCACCAATGTGCATACCACCAATTCCGAAGACTAAAATTAGTGCAATAATCGTGAGGTTTCGTGGTGCGGTTATATCTTCGCCGGACTTCATCAACGTATTTAATCCTACTACCGCAATTGAACCAAATAATAAGATCATAATTCCCCCCATCACAGGCACCGGAATTGTCTGTAAACTCGCGCCCATTTTTGCCACAAATGCTAACACAATCGCTATAACTGCGGTCCATAACATCACGCGTGGGTTAAAGTTACGGGTAAGCATTACTGCACCAGTTACTTCTGAATAGGTTGTATTGGGTGGACCGCCAAATATGGATGCAGCGGAAGTGGCTAAGCCATCGCCCAGTAGTGTGCGGTGCAGCCCTGGCTTTTTCAAATAGTCTTTACCTGTTACTTGGCTAATCGCCATCATGTCACCGATGTGTTCAATGGCCGGAGCAATGGCTACTGGCACCATAAATAAAATTGCTTGCCATTTAAACTCAGGGTAGGTGAATGTTGGTATTGCAAACCATTTAGCATCGCTTACAGCAGCAAATTCAACAATGCCCATAAACAGTGACACAAGGTAGCCTGTGATAACGCCTGCTAAAATAGGCACAAGTTTAAATACGCCTTTACCCCACACAGCAAATATTAATGTCACTAGTAACGACAAACCAGAAACCCACAATGCATGATCATAAGGCACTAGCTGCGCACTACCATCACCTGACTTGCCCATAGCCATGTTCACTGCGACAGGCGCGAGTGCTAAGCCAATTACCATAATTACTGGGCCAACCACGACAGGTGGCAATACTTTATGCAGCGCATTTACACCCTTAAGTTTTACAATGATACTCAGTGCAAAATAGCAAAACCCTGCCACCATTAAGCCGCCCATTGTAGCGGGCAGACCCCACATCTGAACCGATGCGATGATCGGTGCGATAAACGCAAATGACGATGCTAAAAATATAGGGACTTGGCCTTTCGTCACAATATGAAACAGCAACGTACCGATACCTGCTGTAAACAATGCAACATTTGGGTCTAAGCCCGTAAGCAAAGGTACTAATACCAAAGCACCAAATGCCACAAACAGCATTTGTGCACCTGTTAAAATGGTTTTTAACGAAAATGTTTTATGATTTTCCACGGGAAGGCCTTAAACGGTACCAAAAATTTTGTCACCGGCATCTCCAAGGCCAGGAATAATATATCCTTTTTCGTTTAAATGGCTGTCTAGTGATGCGGTAAAAATCTCAATATCAGGATGTGCTTCAAGGGTTTTTTCTACGCCTTCAGGTGCAGCAACCAGTACAATCACTTTAATATCTTTACAGCCTGCTTTTTTTAGCATGTCGATAGTGGCAATCATTGAGCCACCTGTTGCTAACATTGGGTCGATAACAAGGCTTAAACGTTCATCAATTTTGCCCACGAGCTTTTCAAAATAGGGGACTGGCTCTAAGGTTTCTTCATTACGTTGAAGGCCAACAACACTTACTTTGGCGGATGGAAGTAATTGCATTACGCCATCCATCATACCAAGACCTGCGCGTAGAATTGGCACTACAGTAATTTTTTTGCCTTTAATGTGTTCTACATTGAGATCAGAACCATCCCAGCCCGTGATTTGCACATTTTCTAGTGGTAAATTTTTTGTTGCTTCGTATGTGAGCAAAGTACCTACTTCAGACGCTAGCTCACGAAAACTTTTTGTACTAATGCCTTGTTCGCGCATAAGGCCAAGTTTGTGTTGAACCAATGGGTGAGTAATGACATGGATAGACATATGTAGAACCTAAATGAAATAAATTACGCTTATTTTAGCGTAAAATCGCATTTTAGACCGCAAAAAATACATGATAACTGCATAAATTTATGGGGGACACTATTTATGTCTTGGTTAGAGTTTAAAGGTTATGTCAGGTATTAAAAATAATAATGTGGGTGTGTTGTGTCAGAGAGTAATATGATTTAACTATCACCTATTGTCGGTCCAATAGGCTTACTGTTTGAAAAAATTGAGTAACGCTCAAATCAGCAGCCCATTGAAAACTAGGTAACGATTGACGCTTTATTTGTCGTGGGGTATGCGCACCACAATTTTTCCTTTGGCTCGCTTACTCTGGCTACGTTGGTGTGCAAGTTTTATATCTGAAAGTGGATAACTTGAGTCAATAATTACTTTTACATCGCCGCTATCGATTAGTTTTGCAATCGCGTTTAAATCATCGCGATCGGGAGTTACCCACAATCGGTGGTAATTAACCTGATGTGATTTAGCTAATGAATCCGAAATTTTATCAAGCAATGAAATTAAGTAACCCTCTTTTTTAACGACATTAAGTGAGCGTTCAACGATATTATCACCGCCTACTGCGACTAATACAAAATCCAACTCTGAGACTTTTTCGGTGAAATCGTGTTGCTGATAATCAATAAATTCATCAACGCCTAAAGATTGTACAAAAGGCTCGCTCGCCTTTGATGCTGTGCCAATTACATAGGCACCCAATGCTTTTGCTATTTGTACAGCGAACATACCAACCCCACCACTGGCGTTGTGAATCAAAATTTTATCGCCGGCGTTCAATTCGCCTGCTTTGGTTAACGCTTGCCAAGCAGTTGTTGCTGCTAAGGGCACAGCTGCAGATTGTTCAAAGTTGAGTGTGCGAGGTTTACTCGCAACTAAGTCCGCGTCTACGGCGATATATTGGGCGTAGGCGCCTTGTTTTACAATTGACGTGTAAGCATAAACCGCTTGGCCAAGTGCAAAATGTGTTACTGCGCTGCCTATTTGGGCGATCTCGCCAGCGGCATCCCACCCTAAAATTAATGGTAATGTATGTACATTATGCTCTTTAAAAACACCGTTACGTACCATCCAATCAACCGGGTTTACAGCACTGGCATGTACTTTTATCAATACCTGATTATCAAGAATTTCGGGTATAGGTTGGCGGCCTAAAGTTAAGTTATCTTCCTTGCCGTATTGTTCAATGTATGCTGCTTGCATGTTTGCTATTTCCTTATTTTGTATTGGTTTTAATTTTTTGATAGCTGTATCTTTACCGATATTATTGATATGGTCTAATTGATGGTTTGTATAGAATACATTGTTTAAATCAATGTATTTGCTGAGTGAGCAGAAATAGTGAGATAAGGAAATTTGCAGTGGCGTTAAATGATTTAAATTTAATGGTAATTTTTGATGTGATTATGCAAGAACGCTCGGTGACTAAAGCATCTCATCGCCTTGCTATGACACAACCATCTGTTTCTAACGCTATTTCTAGAATGCGTCATGTATGGCAAGACCCTGTTTTTGTAAAAGACGGCCGGGGTATTAAGCCAACGCCTTTTGCCGAATCGATATGGCAAAAAGTGAGGCAACCACTGGTTGATATCCGTCATGCCTATCAAGTAACGAAAACCGATCTTCGCCAAGTAGCCAGAACAATTCGTATTGCCAGTACAGATTGGATGACCGATTTATTTTGGTTGCCACTACGAAAACGCATTGAGCAACATGCGCCTTTACTTAACTTGCACGCGGTGCCTTACCGGGTAAACGGTGAAAAGTTATTGCTCGATGCCGATGTGGATATGGTGCTCGATTATTCTGAGGGCTCTCATGATCATATTCACAGTCAATTATTGTTTAATAATCACTTTGTTTGTGCCATGCATCCACAACATCCATTAGCCAAAAAGCAGCTCACGTTAGCTGATTATTGTTTGTCTGAACATCTATTAATGTCGTTATCAGGAGATGCTAAAGGGGCGGTGGATATGGTTTTAGCGCAATTGGGTCATAGTCGTCGTGTTGCAATGACAGTAAACCACTGCGCTAATATGGCGAAAATATTAGCGCATACCAACCTAATCACAACCATTCCCTTACCATTGATTGTCAATGAAATAGCGCAAGGCTCACTGATTATCAAGCCATTACCATTTACTTTACCGCCAGCGCCTATTTCCATGACTTGGCATATGCGTCAACAACGAGATGACGTACATAGCTGGTTAAGAAGTCAGGTATTAGAAGTTGTGAAGGATGAGATTGCCCCGTTAATTACGGCGAACAGTGAACACATTCAGCTAGCATAATAAATCATGTTGTGTGTTTGATTGCTCCGAGCTAGTTGTGTCGAGAGATTAGAATAACGATCGGTGCTTTAATACAAAAACTCATATTTTGCGACGAGATTATCGTATTCTTTTGTTTGTTTATAGATGCTCATCGCCCGATTGAAGTCAAGCATCAGTTTTTTATCGATAAACGCAATGTGATAGGTCGTTTTTGGAAATAATCGATGAATGACCACATTAGCCATATGTGAACTGCCAATTAGCTCATTGCTTAAATAGTTAAAAATATTGATGTCCATAACTACAAAATCGACTTTGCCTTTTAACAGCATCTCAACTTGTTTTCGCTGATTGGGTAATTCTAAGTACAGTGGGCTTTTTTCGGCGGCTTTTCGATATTCATCACCAAGAACCACCGACGCGTTTTGAAATGCAACAATAGAATGATTTTTTAGCTCTGATATTGAGTCGATTTCAATACTGCGTCCTTTCAAACTGATGGCAGCATTTTGATATGAAATATAGGGGTCACTAAGCACTAAGCCTTCTATATCCATATGCTCGTTCATTGTTAATGCGGCGTCTACTTTTTTTACTTTAATGAGTGTGTTTGAGCGGCCAAATGGCACATACACGTAGCTGACAGAATAACCCATATTAGCAAATATTGCTGACACCATATCGAGTTCAAAGCCAGAGTTTCTTTCTTCAATCACATAAGGTGGTTTATTCCAACCAACAGAAATTGAAAGAGAGTTGGCGATAGCAAAGCTTGAGAAGCCGTTAACTGTTAGTAGAAACAGATAGGTCAGAACTGCATAGCTTCGCGTTAGTTTTGCTCGCTTTATATCCATAAATCTCGCCCTTTTGTCCACATTATTTGAGCTTAGGTCAAAGTATCTCGGTTTGATAATTAATTGTAACAGATCAGCGTAAATTACGCGGGTAAAAGACCGATAGGGCACGGATTCGATGCATTGTATTTTGCCATTGCTTCTTGTTTTGGCGTGTATTCGTGTATTATTGCGCTATCAATAGCGCAGTAACATTAAAAGTGAGAATTAAGCACAATGGCAAGTACAGCACATGCTCTACACATTTTGGTAAAACATAAAGAGCAAGCGGAAGATATTCTCAAGCAGTTAAAAAAAGGGGCGAAGTTTCAAACCTTAGCTAAGAAGTATTCGAATTGTCCGTCAGGTAAAAAGGGTGGTGATTTAGGAGAGTTTAAACGTGGCACCATGGTGCCTCAATTTGATAAAGTGTGTTTCTCTTGCGAAGTGCTCACCCCACAATTAGTTAAAACTAAATTTGGTTGGCATATTATTAAAGTGCTTTACCGCACCTAAACGACACTAAGCGGTATAAAAGCTGCTATCGCTGCCCAAAATGAATATGTGTTTAAAATAAATACACATAAAAGCGGCATTTCAGCCGCTTTTAAAATGGTTATTTTAGCTCGCTCGGACACTGCCAAGACGCTGTTTTTTGGTGTGTGTATTGATAACACAACCCGTTGCTTTTAATCTCAATGTCGTTAATAAAGCCTGTTAAATCATTAAAGCTTTGTTCGCCAACTTGATTAAAACAACGTAAAAAACCATCACCTACCAAGCAGGTATTCTGTTTATGTTGTGTAATCGCATACACATGAGAAAAACCATGTGTTAATGAGGTAACTTGTGCTGCGTTTTGACCCCAACATTGCCACTGAGCATTTTTAAATTGCACGCAGGCCGTGTTATTCCCAACCATATTTAGGCGTTCAATTTCGCCTGATAGCGTAGGAGTGTCGTTCACAATTGGATTTGCCGAATTACCAATACATTCCACAGCACTATTTTGTGTGAGTAAACAGGCAACTTCGTCATTCAATTTTAGTTGTCGGAGTTGGGCGGTATCAAGGGTAAACCTGATAGTACGGCCATCATAAACACACACAGTACTGCGACCACTCACGGAGCAACTAATATCGTCCTTATCAATTCTTAGTGTGCGATACATATTAATGAGTTTGTCGCTTTGCGTTGTTGACTCATTTTGATTAAATGATGCGTTTAGGCTTATTTCACCGTGAAACGACGGTGAACTTGCGTAGCTAAATTCGCCACTATCTGATTGCACAATATCACCAATCGGTGTGTCAGTTTGCCACAGGGCGGTTTCTTCGCGCAAGGTATCATCATGGTAAATTTGGTTGAATAATGTTATTTGAGAGCCCGCGTAAAACTGCTCGGTTAATCCAGGGTAAATGGTAAAATGGGATGGTTTTAGTCTTAGCTTAAAGTAATCATTTACTTGGTAGTCGCCCACAAACGCAGTAACTTGCAACGTGGTTTCTGCTTCTGTGGTGATGTTATTTGATAGCAGTGCCAGCTCAATTGCGTTGTTAACTAACTTGGCATTTTTTGTTGCAAATGGCGTTACGGTGAACGGTAAATCAATGGCTACTGAATCAATCAAATCATACGCATTTGATACACTCAATGTGAAATTACTCGTTTCGCCGTTATATACAGGCAATGGGCGGTCGATATTATGCCCGATGTTTAGCTCAGTATCTAACGTGTAGGGATTTAATACGCGAATCGATTGAGTGAAGGTTTGCTGGCTACCATTGGTTAAAGTGAGCGTTGCCTGTGCTTCTAAATCAATAAAAAAACCTCTGCTTACTTCAGGTACAGTAATGTTTAGACGATGATCTTTGGCGTGATAATCTTGTTCAGTAAGGTTATTTACAGTCCAATTAATGCTAGAAATTTGCTCTGGATTTTCAGTTATTACATCAACAAAAACCGCATGCCCTTTTACTGCTAAAGTACGATTTGCTGCCAAGCTAATGTTTGAATAGACAGCAACATCTTTGATTGTTACAGGTATCTCCGCAATTTGTGTTTGGTTTGCACTTGTTACGCTTACTTCAAGTATCAGCGTTTGGTCGCTATCAACTTGAGGTGCTTTAAACGATACCGTTTTTGAATCGTCACCGGTAAGCGCAATTTCACTATTGTGCCAGCGCCACTTAATTTCAGATTGGCTGTTACTTGAATTTATCGTCACGCTTATGCTGGCGTCTTTGCCTTCATCAACATCGTAGCGTTCAGGTAGTGATATCGACAAAAAGTCTGAGGTGTCTGGGTTGATTGTAATACGTGTGTGCTTTTGTGAGAGCTGATCATTGGCGGTAACCGATATAATGGCGTTAAACGATTGTGTGTGAGTTACGTTAGGCGTTAATAGTATTAATGATGATGTGGCCAAAGTGCCATTTAACGAATTTTGTACATTTACATCTGTATTAATTGGTTCATCTAGCTGCCACGAAATGTCTGAAATAACGTGATTCGCTTCGATTTGTGTCGTTAGCTCAAAATAACTGTTTTCTTTAGTAGAATACGCATCAAGTAAGTCAAACGTTACTTGCGCAGATTTAGGCTTTATTGTGACCGTAATATCCTGACTAGTCGTTGCATTTTTATCGTCTCGCGCGGTTAAAGTTAACGTTAGTGTGGTTTCTGTTGTTACAGTTGGTAATTGAACGCTGGTTATTGCAAGTGTTGATTGGGTGATAGTAACTTGGTTAATATCGTTCGACCAAGTTAATGAAACCGTGTCGTTTTCAGGATCAGCTACTTGATGTTCAATAGTAAGTATTGCACCACTTTGAGCGGTGAAGGCAGATTCAATTGTCAGTTGAGGGGCGCTGTTAACAACCTGAGGTGGTTTTTTACTTGATGAGCCGCCACAGCCAACTAACAGCATTATGGTTAATAAAATAATTGCGTCACGCATCCTTGTTCCTATTTAAAGTATTAACTCTAGCCCGCGAATGTACATACAAAGCTCACAAGTTAATAGAGGGTTGGGACGATAGGCATTTAACTGATGACCAAAGCATTTATTCTTTTGATTAGATTAGAGCGTGAAGGTCAACATGCGCTAAAGGACAATAAATTGTGAGCGTGTGTTTAGGGTGTGCCTTGTTGGTGTAATTACTTATTGTTTAACATGGTAGTCGAAATAA
Organism: Pseudoalteromonas sp. MMG024; assembly: GCF_021654175.1. Lineage (NCBI taxonomy): Bacteria > Pseudomonadati > Pseudomonadota > Gammaproteobacteria > Alteromonadales > Pseudoalteromonadaceae > Pseudoalteromonas > Pseudoalteromonas sp. MMG024. The sequence goes on along the minus strand of NZ_JAKFZO010000021.1, from coordinate 47,472 downwards.
ATTACGCTTGATGCGCACCTTACCGCTATGTAAAACCCATACCAAGTAGTCTTAAAAACTTGTGGTCCGACAAGTGACTTGTTAATCTCAAAACACTAATAACTATAAAGGCAACATCATGCAGGAATTTTTCGAAAAGTATCCAATTCACACTAAAATTAACGTTGTTTGGGGCGAAATGGATGCGTTAGGGCATGTAAATAATGTGTCTTATTTTCGTTATTTTGAAACAGCACGAATCGATTTTTTAACACAAACTGGTTTGCTTTCAGTGTTGTCGGACCCGACCAGCAGCCCGGTATTACGCGATACCTACGCGCAATACAAACGCCCTGTGACCTTTCCTGATACCTTGTATATTGGTTCATATATTACCGATATTAAAAGTGACCGTTTTACTATGCGCTATGAAGCGTTCAGTGAATCGCAGCAGGCTATTTGCACTACAGGCTATGCCAATGTAGTGATGTTTAATATGAAAACAGGGCAAAAATCACCTATTTTAGAAGATATGTTAGCGGTACTAAAACAGTACGAAAAAGACGAGTAACTAAACAAATTTTGGCTTTTAATAAGCGTTACTTTTAAAACGTAAAAGGGGTCAAACTAGACCCCAACACTGTTATATATTTTAATAATGAGACGCTTTTAGCAAGCGACCCGCCTAAACGGCATTTTTTGTTTATAAGTAATGCGGCGCCAAGCCCACTCTAATGGCCCATATTGAAAATGTGTTAGCCACCATTTACTTAGCAGAGACTGTAAAACAAAGCTCATTAGTGCAATAACAAAACACATCAGCGGGCTAAGTGTTTGGTAAAGCGAAAGCCCTAGATTTGTGAATAAAAACAAGCCAATTACACTGTGAAGAATGTAATTACTTAGTGCAAGGCGACCAACATAGCTAAATTGCATCAACAGTCTTTTTATAAAGACCCGGTGCCAAAGCCAAGCAATTGTCCACAAGTAACAAAGGCCAAAGGTAATATCACTTAAAAACATTAATTTAAACCATAATGGCCTCAGTAAATCTTGGCGATAAAGATCGCTCTCCGGTAACCAAAAAAGGAAAACTACACGATAAATGCTGGTTAAAACCAATGCAAAAATTGCCGGGTTTTTAAAATAGGCTAGCCATTGTTTTGAACCTAATGTAAGCGTACTTTTACCAGCAGCAATACCTAATGTAAACATCGCAAATGCCATTGGCGCAAGATAAAACAATAGCATAGGTAAGTTTGCCATATATTCGTGAAAACGAAGTTGTATTGTCTCAAAGTATGTGCCTTCGCGCAGCGTGCTGATAATCCCTTGTTCACCATACGCTAACAGACCTTTATCTAGGGGCGTTTCTAGGCTTTTTAGAAATAATTTAGCAAGGTTGTCATAAAACGGAAAAACTAATAAACCAACGGCAATCAAAGATAAAACGCGTACATTTAATTTAACCATGGCTAAACTAAGCAGACCTAAAATAGCATATAAATGTAATACGTCTCCTGACCAAAACAAGGATATATGTAGTGCACCAATTACGAATAATGCGCTCATTCTACGTGTAAAAAAGCCTAAATAAGTTTTGTTGTTTAACTGTTTTTTAATGATTTGCGAAGTGATACCAAAACCAAATAAAAACGAGAAAATAGGGAAGAACTTATTGTAAAAAAAGAGTTGTAATACCCGATTTATAACTTCGCTCGTTGTATCTTGAAATTGGCTTGAAAAGGCATCTTGGTTGATAAATAAACAATGCATGATTGTGATATTAATAAAAAAGATGCCGAAAATGGCAAATCCACGGAAAATATCGAGAAGTGGATCTCGCTGAGTTGGTTTCATTGTATTTGTTATTATTGTTTTTTTATTAATGATGACACGGTCGAATGCCTAATGCCAGAATGAATGCAATGATGGACCGGGTCCTACAGTGATAAGTGTTTTTACATATTAGTTAGCAGTAAAAAACATAATTTCAAAAAATTTAATCTTGTTTAAACCTTTTCAAAAAAAGTTTCGTCTAATACAAGGTCTCAAATAAAAACAATAATGGAAGAAGATGATTATTAAGCGTTTAATTTTAGTATTGCTATGTGTTTTTGCTTTCATGGCTAAAAGTGTGTTGGCGAGTGAGCACACGCAAAACTTACAAAACATGTTAACGCCAGCGCAGATGAAAGAAGATATAAATGCTTGGCAAAATTTCGTGAAGAAAACTCACCCCGATTTAAGTATTCGAATCAAAAATATTGCCGAATTTGAAAGCTCTCTTACGGCCTTTAAAAAATCTATTACCAAACCAAAGCGTGTAAACGATTTTTTGTCACAATTTGCACAATTTAATAGCCAATTTAACGATGCGCACATGTTAGTTTTTACGCGTAGCCAAAAAGGGCTCGCAAAAGAAGTGATTAAAAAAGAAGGGTTATTTCCTTTCGAAGTGACTGTTAACAAAGGCAAAGTGTATCTAGCAAGCTTACTTAGCGGCAGTGAATCTGCGTATGCTAAATCTGAGATTATTAGCATTAATGATCAGCCAATTAGTGGTATTTATAATACTTTAATTACACGCATGTATGGCGACACTATAAAACACCGTGAGCGTTTATTATCAGACAAATTTGCACTTTTTTACTGGTTGTTCGTCAATAAAACTGAGCATTTTAAGCTTGAAATTAAAGAGGGGGCATCTTCTCAAGTTATTGAGATGTCAGCTGCTAAAATTTTACCTAAATCATTCAACAGCAAAACATTTGAACAAACGTTTAAGTTTGAAATTTTAAATCAGCAACAAGCACTTTTAACAATTGATGAGTTTTGGTGGCAAGACAAAAAGCGCTTTTATGGTTTTACAGAAAATGTTTTTAAGCAGCTAAAAGAAAAGCAAATTCAGCACCTCATTATTGATGTGCGCAATAATGGTGGCGGCGATGACGATATGTGGAAACATGGTATTGTTAAATACATCGCAAACAAGCCGTATCAACATACCAGCAAATATACTAAAAAAATTATTGCAAAATATATGGATGAAGGCGAAACCGAAGGCGATGTAGTAACGAAAGTATTCGACCGTTTTGAGCAACCAGTAAAAGATGAGCCGTTAAAGTTTAACGGTAAAGTTTCGGTTGTTGTGGGGGGTTATACATATTCTTCGGCAATTTTATTCGCCAACACTATGCAAGATTTTGGTTTTGCTGAAATTGTGGGAGAAGAGTCTGCGGGCTATTCGTGGCAAACCGGGGGCATTCAATTTTTTACACTTCCGCATTCAAAACTAAAAGCCGTAACGCCTCGTTTTTATTTAGTAAGACCAAGTGGTACACAAAAAGGGTTACCAGTCACTCCGGATAAAGAATTGAAAGACGATTTGCTAAAGCCGAAGCTGATAATTGACAAAATAGTGGATGAATTTAATTCATTAGCTAACTAAACAAAAAAGCCTTTCCGCAGTTATAGTGGAAAGGCTTATTTTAATTGTTTTTTATAATGGTAAAACAGTTTTATTGTTTGCTTCATAGGCTGTCCTAAAGGTTACTTTGTTAGCATATAAATGCCGCCAATTACTGCGCCAGTTACAATAGCACTTGCCATACCTGCAGTAATTAAACCTGCAATAACAAAGGTGCTAAGTGACGCGACCATTAAAATATCTACTGAGTTTGCATTGTTCATTTGAATTATCTCTATATTTAAATTTGTTATTTAGTTAATAAATAAGTGCTGCCAATTACTGCACCTGTTACGATTGCGGTTGTCATACCAGCAGTTACTAAACCTGCAACTACAAATGTTGTTAAACCAGCTGCCATTAAAATTTCGATTGCGTTTGACGTGTTCATATTATGTTTCCTATTAAGTGTTGTTTGAGTAAAGCGTTTTGCTTGAGTTAGAGAATAGGCGAATTGACGCTACGATCCTGCCCTTTGTGATGTTTGGTCAAATAAGGTGATATTTGGAAAATATCGGTGATGAAATAACACGGCAGAGTGTGATTTAAGTTTATTGAGATTTAAGCGTGTTACTTGTCTGTATTTTGCAACTATTCTGTTTTGTTGATCGTATTATTGAATCGAACACAAAATGAGGTATTCAATGCGACGTTTAATCACATTATTTATTGTTATCGCTTTTTTGAGCGGGTGTAGTAATTCAAATTGGCGAACAGCTAGCCGAGAGCCTGCAGGTATCGCGCCTAATCCAATGCTAGTTAATGATGCGGTTATTGAATTTTATGGTGCTGATGCGTTTAGTTGGCGCGGCTGGTTTGCGGTGCATACTTGGGTCGCGATAAAGCCTGAAAATGCGAAAGAATACACCGTTTATGAAGTGGTAGGTTGGCGTGTCAAGCGTGGCTTACCAGCACTTAAAAAGTACACAACTCAAACACCAGATCGTTATTGGTACGGCGCAAAACCCGAGAAAATCCTATCCATCACCGGCGATAAAGCGAAAAAATTGATCCCAGAAATTATTGCTGCAACAGAGCGTTACCCATGGGCAAACGAATATACTTTGTTACCGGGCCCTAACAGCAATACGTTTCCTGCATGGCTAGGCTTACAAGTGGAAGAACTTGAACTCGACATGCCATTTAGTGCAATTGGCAGTGGTTACGCTGATACCGAAGTTGAAAAATAACTCGGTTACTATGTGTTGAGAATCAGCATTTGTAAGTTGCATGAGTTATCACGTCTATCCGAACGCAATTGCAAAAAAAGCCAATTTAATGATTCAATTGGCTTTTTAACGTTATTCATTAAATGTATTTACTACAAATAAACTACTGTGTAACACCTATAACTCGTTACTATCCTCAGATTATTTACGCCGTTGCTTGTACGCTTTTGCTTGTTAAAGGAATACGTTTGCCATTAAGTAAAACACCAATGTATGTGTTTCTAACAAGGAAATGATAGGTAATTAGCCCAATAATTATGGTGAGCGAGATAGACACTAAAAACTTTACCAAAGCCGGGATCGCAAGGTTGATAAGCGCAAACTGAATGTACAACAAAACTGGCACATGAATAAGGTAAAGCCAATACGACGCGTCAGACAAATAACGGCTTGTAGTGTTTTTAACATTTAACCATTTGTAACCTGCAATAAAACCTACCGCAGTTAAGCTTAAAATGGCTATGGTTTGCGTAATAACAGGCACAAATGCAATCATTTTGGGCGCTGAGTTACCCGTTTTGGCGGCGTTAATAACTTGCTCAATGGTGAATGCAGGCGGCAATACATAAAAATAGGCAACGGTAGATACGGTTGCTAACAATAACAGCCAGTGAAATTGCTTTGCGATTTGTGCGATTTTATCTTTATGTTCAAAAAGCCCGGCACCTACCAAAAATAGCAGACCATAAAAGCCGAATGACCAAAGCTCAGGGTATAGTTTATCTGGCGGTGGAAACGGCACCGCCACGTTAAGCATCGATATTGTGATTATTGTTGGCAATAAAACACACAAAAACAGCGGGTTCACAACCCACGAGAGTATTAAGTTATATGCCTTTTGACGTTTAGCAAGTAGCCAAAACAGCAGGCAAAACTGCATTAAATTCCACAAAAACCATAAATGACCTGTCGAAATTGGTAGGTCTTTTACTTGTTCAAATACCACATATACGGCGGGTGTGGTTTTTGCAAAGTCCAATCCCCACGTAATGGCGTGAAATATTAAACCAAATACGAGTGGAATAAAGATGAAAAAAGGCAGTAACACCCGTTTCAAGCGGTTTTTTATAAAATGACTATTACCACGTTTACTTATCAGTAATGCAGCGCAAAAACCAGCGATAACAAAGAACAACGGCATGCGAAATAAATGAGACCAATTAGCAAAGTAGTTAAATAACACATGATTAGTCGTGTCGGCGGTAAACCACACATTTCGAAAGTAAGGACCATACGCTAGCGCTGCATGAAAGGCGATACCGAGCAAGAGCGCGATACAACGCAGGTTATCTATATAATGAAAGCGGCTTTGAGTGTGCATTCGTTCTTCCTTTAAACGTTAGCCAGTGAATAAATAATTAAAACCGAGAATTACTCTCAATAAAGGTGCCGTTGTTATCGCCATTCATCTTTGAGTCTTTGGCTTATACAGTTGAGCGCTGCAAATAGCGAAGTTTAAAAAAATTTAGTTACTTTGCTCATTATCAGTTCGCTCAATGGGCAAAATACACGGTCATCCTTGCATGATGTATACGCGTTAATATTACCAATAAAAGCAATAAAATCTAGGTGTTAGATTAAGGTGAATATCACAATGCCGCCGCTTTTCAATACAACAAGCACGACAAGGGGCTAGCGCTTATTCAGGTGTTTGTTTCGGCGCTGGTTTAGTTAAAAATAAATAATTTCTTACAATATCAACCACGTAATTAAAACTAAGAGCATTTAAAGTAAAGAGCAATATTGGTGAGCACTAACTATTAGGAACATTTATGCGCGTTAGTCACAAGGTAAAATTCGGGTTAAGCTTTTTAGTTACGGTAATGATAAACCAAGTACATGCTAATCAGCAGCAACTGCTCGCATACGATGGCAAATACGGTGATAATTTTGCTTACGGCGTGGCGATTGATGGCAACACCATTTTAGTCGGCGCACATAAGGCTGATAGTAAAAACGTGCAAGATAGCGGTGCAGGATATCTTTATTCACTGAACTCTAATGGTTGGCAGTTTCAACAAAAGCTGATTGCAAGTCCTGCGTTTTCCAACGATACCATGGGTGGTAAGATTGCATTAAAAGGCAATATGGCGCTTTTGGGAGCAATTGGTCGAAGCGATAAAGCCAAAAATGCAGGCGCCGTAATAAGTTTCGAGCGCGCATCTAAAAACTGGCAGCAAACACAAGTGCTGAGTGCATTTGATGCAAAGCCTGGAGACTCGTTTGGGCAAAGTATTGCGCTTACAGAAAAAATATTAGTAATCGGCGCACCAAAAAGTGATGCCATCGCCAAAGATGCGGGTGCGGTTTACGTTTATCAACGAGTTAATAATGCATGGCAATATCAGGAAAAACTTACGGCAAGTGATGGTGCTGCGGGCGATCTGTTTGGTATTAGCCTTGCTATCGATGGTAATACAGTGCTCGTGGGTGCAGATCTAAATGATCAGCAAAATAACAATGCCGGCGCCGTTTATGTGTTTGAGTTAAATGGTGCGTCATGGCAGCAACAGACTAAATTAGTGGCATCTGATGGCGGCGATACCGATATTTTCGGTGTGCGTGTTGCGATATCAGGTGATACCGCGCTTATTTCTGCGCGTCGCGATGACATTGAGGGAGTTGGCAAAGACGCAGGCTCTGCGTATATTTTCGTTCGGAAAAGTGGCAACTGGCGCCAACATCAAAAATTACGCTCGCCCGATTTAAAAGCCGATGATAGATTTGGCCGAGGCGTTGCAATACAAGGTAACACCGCACTTGTTAGCGCAATGCACCATGACGACCGTGGTGAAAACGCCGGTGCAGTTTACGTTTTCAACAAAGTCGGCGATACATGGCAATATTCATCGAAAATAGTTGCCGAAAACGCCGCCCCTCACGACAAATTCGGCTGGAACATTGCAATGTCCGATAAGCATGCCGTTATTGCAACGCCTAATCGCGATGATAACGGTGAGCAATCGGGCGCTGCGTACGTTCACACATTGCAAACGACTAAACCGTAACGCTAATAAGTTAATTGAGTAGTGCTCAGGCCTTGGGAATAGGGCACTTTTTTAGTGTAAATTTAGCTTAGTTAATGCCACCGCATTTAAATTAACGTAAAATAAGCCATAATATTTGTTTATAGGTGCAGATTTGTCGCACTTTATAAATACACCCATATATTTTGTAGGTAAAGCACTGCAGAATATTTCTGTCTGAAGGCAATCATGAAAAAAACATTTGAATTAACGCACCCAAAAATTAAGTTAGCAAGACGTGTTGACGCGGTTAAACATGAAATCAAAAAATACATTAAGCGCGAGCGTAATAAAAAGCTACCAACTGGCGCGGATTATTGGGATTTTGATTGTCAATTTGGCAACACAGAAGCAGAAGCAAAGCCAATTCACTTATCGCAAATTAATAAGCTAATTGACCAAACGCAAGTTGAAAACTTAACGTCGTTCTACGTTGAGATTTTAGCAAAACCAGCTGCAAGACAATCTCGCATTGAACAAGATGACGATTTTGATCATGATGATGACTTTGATATGGATGACGAAGACTAAGTACTTCGGTTAAGCCACTTCGCTTGGTCGCTAAAACCACTAAGCTATTTATTCCAAAAAACCGAAGCACAATGCTTCGGTTTTTTTGTTGTGTTGAGGGGCGATTGAGCATTAAATAAACTGGAGCTAATAATTAGAACGCTTTAATTTATTTGATAGTCACAAAGCGCTGGGCATAATTGTTAGTTGCATTTTGTTAGGTTTCTCTTTGCTAAAATGTAAGAGAGCCAAGTAAATAGTAAAATGCCCAGCATATCAGCGGCGTAATCAAATATATCGAACGTTCTTGTTGGTAAAAAATGCTGACTTAATTCTTCAAACGTTACAAATACAAAAACAATCGCCGAGCCGCAAAATATTTTGATTTTACCTAACTTGAACACCTTAAACTTAGTCGCAAGGTTAGCAAGTAACGTGAGCACGCCAAATAACCCAAGATGCCCGACTTTATCACCATATGGAATTAAGCGAACAAGCTCAAAGAAAATGCTGTGTTGCCCTGTATTGGCTAGGTAAATAATCCAGATAATAAATGCAAAGAACAAACTGGATAGGGTTATTGTTAATTTATACATAGGTTTTTTATTTTTGTATCTCTTTCGTAATTGTTTTGTTATATGTTTCTTTCGCGATTTTTGATGCTGAACGTATAAATTAAATAAACAACAATGTGAATGAATAAAACCGGTACTACTAATAAAAGATCTAATCTAATATTTGTTTTCGGAGTTAAGGACAACTCAGCTAAAAAAGCTAAAACAACAATTAAAATTAATGAAATATTAAGTTTATTTTGAAGCCTTTGTTTATATTCTACCCCCATACTTCTGCTTTTTAGAACCAACAGAATAGCCGAGCAAGGTATTAAGAGTTGGCTCACAAAGCAAAATAAATAAAGATACTTCCAAGGTTCATTTTCATAGGAAGCTTGACCTATGGATGCATTGCTAGCGATAAGAAAATATAAAGTAAGAACATACAAAAATGAATAAAATAAATATTTCAAATTAAACTCCTTCCATGAAAACGCCGTGCTTAACCGGCGCAGAGTAGCAGGCTAAAATTAGCGAAAAGGAGCGCAAGCCTGCTGTTTTGCGTACCTTGGTTGAAGCGTTTGTTAGCTTTCGTTTTGCTCTAAATTTTCACGACTAGAATATAGTAATGTAACAAAGAATAGTGAAATTAAATCTATCCCGACTCCAAACCCTAAGTCACTTCCATAAAGAATATTGTAGGAAGGATTAAAAATATTAGCTTTGAGAGCAATACCATCTTGAATAACTATCATTAAATAACCTAAGCCTGAATAGCTATAGTAAATAAAGCCTAAGTTGACGGTCAATAATTGTAAAATTTGATTTATTATAGATAAATTGAAGCCCAGCTTTTCTCGTTTGAAAAGATAATAACCTGCTACCCCGTTAAAAATAGCAATACAAAAAGGTGCTATATTTACCAAAGCTTGTTGTTCCGAATTAAAATTTATAAAACCCGCATAAATGAATGCAATGGCTGTAATTACCTGAAGCCAAGTTAGAATTTTCAGGCGGTTTTCAGCTTTTATGATAAAGCTTTCAGTCTGTTCTTTTTCGTAATTTTGAACTTCATCCTTTCTTGAATTTAATTCTTCAATTAGTTTTTTATAATTATCAGGATAAGCATCCTTATCAATTGATTCTAAACTCTCTTTTAATTCACTTATTGAATAGCTTGAATAGTTCACAATTACTCCTAGAAAGTTTACAGCTTATTAGTGCGCATTTTGATTTAAGGACGTTATCCATAACCTAAAACTCGCAGGCTAATAAAATTTTTATTTAATATTTTTAGTAGGTTATCAGTAGTCTTTGACGCGAGCAACGGGAAAATGGTTTGGTAAATATGTGCTATTACATAACCGCGCCTAAAATGGCGCGTTTTTGGCTAATGCTACGTAAACCTGCATTTTTGCAAAGGTGAAAAGCCAACGCTAATTTTTGATAGAGCAATTTAGCGATTAACTTATGCAGCTATCGGCGCTTACGTTTATTTGATTTCTTTTTACTTGATGTATCTGGCATAGGTTCAAAATTGCCATATTCATCGTCATCAAACTGATTCGCTTTGGACTTTTTACCTGCCGTTTTGCCTTTTTTAGGCTTGCTAAGGCCTTGCCCGCCCCACAATTGTTCGGCACGTTGAATACTTGGTATAAATCCGGCGACCACCTGTTGTTCAAATTTACGATTGATAAGGCGTTCAATAGCATTCAATTGTTTGCTTTCATCGCTGCTAAATAACGAAATAGACACGCCTTTTTTGCCAGCACGTCCGGTGCGGCCAATGCGATGCACATAATCTTCTGCCACATAAGGTAAATCGTAGTTAATTACGCAAGGTAGCTGGTTAATATCAATACCACGTGCGGCAATGTCGGTAGCAACAAGTACGTTTATATCGTTGTTTTTAAATGCCGCAAGCGCCTCAGTACGGGCGTGCTGTGTACGATTAGCGTGAATCGATTCTGCGCTTATCCCGGCTTCTTTTAATGTGGTTACGAGTGCATCGGCACCTTGTTTGGTGCGGCTAAACACCAATACTTGCTGCCAGTTATATTTTGACAATAAGTGAATTAACACATTACTTTTCTGATTTTTATCAACGTGATAAAGCGTTTGCTTAATGTTATCAACCGTTGTGTTGGCGGCTTCAACTTCAATCAATTGTGGCTCGTGTAACATGGTATTTGCGAGCGTTCTAATCTGATCAGTAAAGGTTGCTGAAAACATTAACGTTTGGCGTTTATTCGGCAATAACTCGCTGATTTTTTTTATGTCATCAATAAAGCCTAAATCCAACATGCGATCAGCTTCATCGAGCACTAGGGTGTGTAACTGGTCAAAACAAACGGCGTTTTGTTGGTGTAAATCGCGCAAGCGCCCGGGCGTTGCGATTAACACATCAACACCTTGCTCAAGTGCGGCTATTTGTGGCTCAATTCGCACACCACCGAACACCGCTAATGAACTTACATTTAAGTGTGCGCTGTAATTGCTCACACTGGTGGCCACTTGTGCAGCAAGCTCGCGAGTTGGCGTAATTATTAACGCTTGTACATTCTTTTTCGTTGTTTTTTCGGTAATCAATTGCAATACCGGAAGAACAAATCCGGCCGTTTTTCCGGTACCTGTTTGGGCAATGGCTATTACATCTTGGCGTTTTAAAATAGTTGGAATTGCTTCACGTTGAATGGCAGAAGGCGCATCGTAACCTTGCTCTGCAATTGCGGTTAGAAGTGCGTTGTTAAGACCAAGGGTTTTAAAACTCATGTAATGTGTTCTCAAAAGAATGAATAAGAAAAGGGTGCATGTTAAGAAGCGAAGCAATAAGCACACTTCATCGCGAGCTGTATTCTATCACCTTTTGGCATTTTAGTAATTTTGAGAATGGAGTGTATAAATGAAATGCTCGCGCAATTGCTTAACTGCGCGAGAATAAATAGCCTGAGTGTTAAGCTTAACTTAGCAACATGTTTGCCGCCATGATAACCAATAGCACGGCAAAAATCTTTTTAATGGTGCTAACAGGCAAGTGATGGGTCGCTTTAGCGCCAAGCGGAGCGGTAAACCACGACGTACATACAATGCCAAAGAGTGCAGGCAAATACACAAAGCCGGCGAAACCTTGCGATAAACTAAGTTGTTCACTACCCGACACAATATAGCCAACCGAGCCAAACAGTGCGATTACAATGCCACACGCTGACGCGCAGCCAATCGCTTTTTTCATATTCACTGAAAAAAATGTCAGTAGCGGCACAAGCACGGCGCCACCACCTATACCAATCATTGCAGATAAGCCGCCAGTAAGTGTGGTAAGCACTGTAAGCAGCCCTTTATTGGGCAGCTTACGTGCTGTGTCATCAGTTTGTTTGTTACCAAACATCATTTTTATGGCAATAAATACAACGCTGATAACGAATACCAAACGTACGGCCTTTTCTGGTAGCAGTGCAGCCATAAAGCCGCTTAGTAACGCACCTAATGCAACGCCTGTCATAATCCAAGGCGCTATCTGCCAAGGCACATTGCCATTTTTATGATGGGCAATAGCAGAGGAGGTTGATGTAAACAAAATAGATGCAAGGGATGTGGCAACTGCGGTGATCACAATTTGTTCTTCTGGCAGCACGGCAAAGTGCAACAAAATCATACTTAAAATGGGCACAATCACTAAGCCGCCGCCAATTCCCAGTAAGCCTGCAAGAAAGCCAACGCCACTGCCTAATACTGCACAATAAACAAATAGTTCGATTAGTTCACTCATTCCATCGCCTCGTTTTTATAGTTGATTTGTTGTCGCTGGCGTTGGAGCAGAAACTTTTAGATTCGCTTATGCCTACAACAAAGGCGCAAAAGTATAGCAATATTATGTGTAATGACAGATAGATAAACCGCAGTTGCGCCGTGAGTAATATTCACATTCAACATGAAGTAAACTTAATTTGGCTATTTAGATGTCTAGGTATCTAGGCTTCTTTTTCTGGTGCATGCTTTTTCGTTGTAAAAAGTGTGAAGCGAAGTGCTAAGAAATGAATATGCTTCACGTTTTAAGTGAAAGAAAACCGTTTTTCTTCATGGTACTGAGCGCGTATAAATTACTCATCTTTTAACGTGAACTTATTTTCAGTCACCGCAAGTGAGCCGTAATACAGTTTTAAAACGGCAGAAAGTGAAATGGAAATACACAGAATTTACACATTGGACACACGTACACCATGAATAACGAATTTACTTTTACTGTTAAGCGTTTTCCGTTAGACGAAAACTATCACCCATCAAACAGCACGCGTATTACAACCAACTTTGCAAACTTGGCGCGAGGTGAAAACCGCCAACAGAACTTACGCAACGCATTAACTATGATTAATACAAGCTTTAATGCGCGTGCTAAATGGGATAACAAAAATGGCCAGCGTTACTCAGTTGAGCTAGACATTATTTCGGTCGATATGGAAATTGCCGGCAGTAGCGAGGCGTTTCCATCAATTGAAGTATTAAAAACCAATATTATTGATCATGAAACAAATCAGCGCTTTGAAGGCATTGTTGGCAATAACTTTTCTTCGTATGTGCGCGATTATGATTTTAGCGTGTTACTGCTTGAGCATAACAAAGACAAGTCATCGTTTAGTATTCCTGATAATTTTGGCGAATTACACGGTAAACTGTTTAAAAGCTTCATTAATTCAGAGGTGTACAAAAATAACTTTAACAAGCCGCCAGTTATTTGCTTAAGCGTTTCGGATAACAAAACTTATTTCCAAAGTGATAATCAGCACCCAGTGTTAGGCACCGAATATGCGCCAAATGAATCGTCATTAACGGAGCAGTATTTCAAAAAAATGGGCCTACAGGTACGTTACTTTATGCCGCCAAATAGCCAAGCGCCGTTAGCATTTTATTTTGTTGGCGACCTGCTAAATGATTACACCAATTTAGAACTAATCAGTACGATCAGCACAATGGAAACATTCCAAAAAATCTATCGTCCAGAAATTTATAACGCTAACGCAGCGGCAGGAAGTTGTTATCAACCGAGCTTAAAGAATCAAGATCACTCGTTAACGCAAATTGTGTACGACCGGGAAGAGCGCAGCCAACTGGCAATTAAACAAGGTAAATTTGCACAAACGCACTTTATTGAACCTTATCAATCGCTACTTGAAAAGTGGTCGGCAAACTTTGCTGCTTAAAAAAACGGGATTAGCATTAACTATGAAAACATTATTACCGACATCGACCGCGGGCAGTTTGCCAAAACCAAGCTGGCTTGCAGAGCCAGAAGTGCTGTGGTCACCATGGAAATTAAGCGGCGACGCGCTTGTTGATGGTAAACACGATGCACTAAAAGTATCGCTTCATGAACAGCAACAAGCTGGCGTAGATATCGTCAGCGATGGTGAGCAAACGCGTCAGCACTTTGTAACTACCTTTATTGAACACCTTGACGGTGTTGATTTTGAAAATCGCAAAACCGTGCGCATTCGTAACCGTTATGATGCAAGCGTACCAACGGTAGTGGGTCCTGTGGCAAGAAAAATCCCTGTGTTTGTTGAAGATGCAAAATTTTTACGCGCGCAAACCGACAAACCAATTAAGTGGGCACTGCCTGGCCCAATGACGATGATTGACACCTTGTATGACGATCATTATAAAAGCCGTGAAAAACTTGCGTGGGAATTTGCCAAAATTCTTAACCAAGAAGCAAAAGAGCTCGAAGCTGCGGGTGTTAATATTATTCAGTTTGACGAGCCAGCGTTTAACGTGTTTTTTGATGAAGTAAATGACTGGGGCATCGCGTGTTTAGAGCGCGCGATTGAAGGCTTAAAGTGCGAAACGGCAGTGCATATTTGCTACGGTTATGGCATTAAAGCAAATACAGATTGGAAGAAAACCTTAGGCTCAGAATGGCGCCAATACGAAGAGGTATTCCCTAAATTACAGCAATCGAATATTGATATCATCTCTCTTGAATGCCATAACTCGCGTGTGCCAATTGAGTTACTTGCACTTATTCGTGGCAAAAAGGTTATGGTAGGGGCTATTGATGTAGCAACCGATGATATTGAAACGCCAGAAGAAGTTGCCAATACGTTGCGCGAAGCGCTGAAATACGTGGATGCAGATAAGCTTTATCCATCAACTAACTGCGGCTTAGCGCCATTATCGCGTAAGGTTGCACGAGCAAAACTTAATGCCCTTGCCCAAGGCGCAGCGATAGTGCGCAAAGAGCTAAACGCTTAGTAGGTTGACCGCTACATAAGCAAAAGAAAAGCGTACGGTTATTACTGTACGCTTTTTTATCGTTAGCCTGCTTGTTGACGCTGTTTTTTATATTCCGATGCGGTTTTTCCCATAATTTCTTTGAATGCTTTGCTGAAGGTAACACGGTTTGCAAAGCCTGATTCAAACGCAATTCGTTCCAAAGGCCAATGAACACTTGGGTTATCAATAAGCGAAATAGCGTGTTGAATACGGTATCCATTAATAAGACGATAAAAGTTTGTTTGCATGCTTTGGTTGATCACTTGTGACAGGGTATGCGCTTTTATATCGGTTTCGTGTGCGAGTGTGGTTAAAGTGAGTTTGTCATTTAAATACAGTTGTTTCGCCTTAATTTGTTGTTCTAAGTGCTTGGCAACTTGATTACTTTGCTGCTCACTTAAGGCGGAGTGAAAGTACTTGATATTGCTGCTGTCATCTTTATTCTCCGAATAATTTTGCTGTATTAAAGCATGCTCTTCTTTGCTCATAAGCAAATCAGTTTTTTGCAGTGCGACA
This sequence comes from Pseudoalteromonas sp. MMG024, assembly GCF_021654175.1. Lineage (NCBI taxonomy): Bacteria > Pseudomonadati > Pseudomonadota > Gammaproteobacteria > Alteromonadales > Pseudoalteromonadaceae > Pseudoalteromonas > Pseudoalteromonas sp. MMG024. The sequence continues at coordinate 31,916 of NZ_JAKFZO010000021.1, read as the reverse complement.
TAACCGATTGCTAAAATGATCAGAGCAATAAATAGCAGCCAAATATCACTTACCAATGCAAGTGTACCAATTTCGAAAAATTGCTGACCAATAAAGAGACCTACCCACACGAGTTCTAGCAAAAAGAGTGATACCACTAAAAACGTAAGCTGTTTTAATACCGCTTTACTGTTATCTGCACGTAAGGCGTTACATGCTTTTTCGAATTTTTTAATATGCTGCCAACTCAAAAATAAATAGATGCTTAAATGTGTTTTGATTGCTAGAAACAATAGAACAAACTTGAGCGGAATTACGCGGGCTTCGGTTTGTGACAAAACAAATTGCCACATGGTGACTTTAGCATCGAGCGATTGAAACACCGATGGTGCGTTATAACACCATAATGAAATTGCAGGAATAAAATGAAGTAAAAGTTGATATGTTTTTGGTTTCTCTTCGCCTACCACTAAGCTGACATAGATAAACACCAACGGACCAATGAGCAATACTTCGCCAGGAAGCAAATCCATAAAATGGGCTAAATGTGGGTATAACCCAAGGTAAAGTGCACCTGCTTCAAATAGTTTGTAGCTGATTATTAAACATACCAAGGCAAGCCATTTTGCGGTAGTAATATTAGTTAGTTTAGTTTTTCGCCATAAGCTAATCGCCAGCATTAATGCGTGGCTAAAAGCGATAAAGTAAATAACACCTAAAACTGTTTGTGGCATACTTTTTCCAAATCTTGAGGTTATGCTTCTCAGCTTAACTATAAATTTTTTGACAGAGTAAAGTTCAAGCTATTCTTACAGCTTTTTAAATCGTTTACATGCTTAAATTGCCAACGTGTTTAACCTAGAAGTGGTTGAAAAGAGGTAAAAACGCTATCTATTTTAAGTTTGCGTAGAAAAAAGCACAGAAATTATAAGCGTTTTAATGATTTAAAAATCAGTGGTTTACAGCCTAAACTGTTAACCTCAAGCTAGTTTTACACATGTTTTTTCATAATAAGTAAGCTTATTTATCGAATTAAGTTGTTAAGGATAAATAATGTTTTCTTGGAATAAAAAACAAATGCTTTTCTTAAGTGCCATCATGGTGTTGGTACACATTTTATCTGTGCCATTAATGGCACAAGCTGCACCTAAAAGTGCGTCTAGCCAAAAGTATTTTCGCCATATTATGTTTCGTGAATCGCCTTATGCGCCTTATCGTGGCATTCACACAATTTCTGAAAAAGCATCTCAAAATAACGCGCATTACCAATTTAGTTATGATGAAAATGGACGTATTAGCGAGATACGATACCAAATGAATAACCAACTGATTAATGGCAATGAAGTGTGGGATTCGTTTATTTGGTTTTCGCCAAAAGTGGCTATTAGCTATCATAAAGATAAAGAAATACACACTTATTATGATGCGCAAAATAAACAAATCTCTGCGCATGGCAAGGTATATCGTGCCGTGTATGCTTTAAATAAAAAGGGGAAGCGTGTTGGCTTGAGTTTTTTTGATGAACATGCGAAACCAGTTGAAAGTGCGTGGCATATTCACCGCTATGAGTGGCGACATGAAAATGGCAAAGTATATGAGAAACGCTTTAATTTAAATAATGAACAGCAGCCACTTCGACCTGAATTTACGTTTTATGAGGTTGAGCTCACATACGACCATGACAACAAACTGAGTTTTGTAAAAAACTTAGGGTTGGATGGAGAGCCGACAAATAATGACAGTGGTGCAGGCATTGATCGTATTATTTATGATCAACATGGCAACTTTACGCGCTGGCAAGTTTACGATAAGGACGGTAATCCAGTAGAAGGCAATCGACCTATGGTGCATATGGGCGAACATCTTTACGATGAATTTGGCAATAAAGTAGGGCTTAGAGGGTATGACAAGTTTGGTCAGCGTAAAGCGTTTAGCTGGGGCGCGTTTGAACACAAAAGCACTTATTACACAAATGGTAACCAAAAGAGCCATAAAATTTTTGATGAAAATGCCCGTTTAAGTCGTTACTTAGTAATCGAGTATAACCAAACTAACTCACATATTTTATGGTTGAAGTCGCTGGATGAAAAGGAGCAATTGTCACCTAGCCCAATGTTAGGCGGCGCGGCAGCATTAAAGTTCGACTATCAAGCCGATGGCAGTGCAAAACGCACTTTGTTTAATCGTGATTTAACAAAGTACACACCAAAACAAACAGAGTCGGCTGAATAACCATGTTGTTACGTTATTCTTTACTAATTTGCCTTTGGTTGCAAAGTGCCTCTGAGCTTCATGCTAGTGAGCATAATTTTAATCAACATTATCAAGCGTTGGTTGATGACGTAATAAACAAGCCATATTTGCAACCGCAACTTGATTTCTCTAATGCGATAGAAAGATTAAAAAAACAACCCCAAATTGCAGACAATACCTTAAGCGAATGGCAGGCGAAATTACAAAAGTTAACGCCACACACCACTTGCCAGCAAATTGCATTTCAGAATTTAGAAAATCACCTGCGACGCATTAAAGTGCGTGAATCGTTAAAGAGAAAATTGTCTAAAAAGAGCCAATACTCGGGCGATTTTAGTGCATTACCAAACGGTAGGTTATGGTATTTACACTGGCTTGAAACCTGGCTAATGGATGATGTAACACCCTCTGAATTACAAGAAATCGCATTTAATGAGCTTCACGTTGCGTTTGCGCAGTATCAAAAGATTAGCGCTCAAGCGCGTGCAAGTACAGCTGAAGCAATTCCTGCAGCTGAACACCAAAAAATTGTCGCGGCGTTTATAACTAGAGAACAGAAAGTGAAAGCAAATTTGCAGACAATGCTAAATTTACCTGAGTTTGAAGCGCCTTTAACTATTGCATCTTCAGGGTTGCCAGAGAGTTTTCCTGCGCCTGGTATTTATGATAATCGAACCCAACGTTTTCTTTATCATCCCCAAAATGGCGAAATGCACTTATCGCATTTTGATTGGCTTTATTTACACGAGGGGATCCCTGGCCACCATCTTCAGTTTAACGTGGTGGGTACTGAGAGCTTATGTCCAACTAGTGCAATTGTGCCTATCCCATTTGTCAGTAGTGAGGGGTGGGCGGCCTATGTTGAAACACTCGGAAAAGAAATGGGGCTTTATGAAATGCCTTCATCTGAGGCGTATGCGTTAAAGTGGCGTGTATTACGCGCGCTTAGAGTGTTAATTGATATCGGCATTCATTACGAAGGCTGGCTGGATGAAAAAGCCAGAGTGCTTTGGCAAACATATCTGCCAGAGCACCCGGAAATCATGGTTCGTGAAATTAATCGTATTAAAAACTGGCCGGCACAAGTTATTACGTATGTGTATGGCAAATATCGAATTGACAAGGCGATTGAACCATATAGAAATAATCGAGCCAGAGCGCTTAATCGAGTATTGCGCTTGAGTAATCAACCGCCATTGGCATTAGAACACTTAGCAGATTTTATGCCGCTTGATAATAATAAATAACAAGGAAACATCATGACATTAATAAAAACGAACTTACTAGCATTAAGTTGTCTGACTTTGTTTATGCTAACAAGCCCAAGTAGTGCAGCGGATGTAAAACAAGAGTCTCAAAACACCTTACCTAGAGCCACATTACTTGGCGTAATGCCAAATAGTAATCATCAAAACCAAGGGGTGATGTTGGCACATGTGGCACCTAATAGTACCGCATCTACATTGGGGTTAACGGTTGGCGATGTGATAACACAAGTCAACGGTACGCAAATTAATGACTTTAATCAGCTCTTATCAGCAGTGCGGCCACTTAAATCAGGAGATGACATTCGTATCTCGTTAGTGCGTGATAAAAAGGTACAAACTGTGTCGAATAAAATGCAGCCTCGGCCATACGAAACAAGCGATTTTGCTGAGGTTGAATACAGTAAGGTGAGCTATCAGGGAAATATACTTCGCAGTATTGCGCATATTCCAAATGGCTTAAAAGCCAATGAAAAAGCGCCTGCTATTTTCTTTATTCAGGGGTATACCTGCGATTCTATAGATTATGGCATGATCCCTAATGTCACTACGCGACAAATGATCGACCAATTTACGAATGCAGGTTATGTAGTCTATCGTGTAGAAAAACCCGGACTAGGCGACAGCATCTCAGACAAAGCATGCCGAGATATTGATTTTACAACAGAATCAAACGCATTTTTGCATGGTTTAACGGCGCTTAAAACACACAAAAATGTTGATCCAAACAAGGTGTTTTTATGGGGACATTCGCTCGGTGTGCTCCATGCCCCTGTGATCGCAAAGCAATCTCCAGTGAAGGGCATAATAGGATATGGTGGTGTAGCCAAAGGTTGGTACCAATATATGCTAGATATTTATCAAAAACAGTCAGTGAAACATTTTGATGTTAGTAAAGCGCAAGCATTGGAGAATACACAGCTGGTCACACCATTTTTAGATATGTGGCTAAATACCGACACTCCATGGCAGCGCATCGTGAGTGATGAACGTGTTCAAAAAGCAATTGCAGCAAATTTGGTTGATATAAATGGTGAGTTATCGGTAAATCGTCATTACAGTTTTTTCAGAGATTTGAATCGCTATAATTTTAGCGCTTTGTGGCAAGAGCTAAATACGCCTGTGTTGATGATGCATGGCAGTTTAGATATTCAAGCGATTGAGCCATCGTGGGCATTTGATATCGCAAAATTATCGGGCAGGCCACAAAGCAAAGGGCTTGTAATCGAAAATGCTGAACATGCATTTATGCGCTTTGACAGTAAACAAGCTTATATGCGTGCGCGTCAATCTCGTCAATATAATCCAACAGAACCAAATGAATTATTTGATGCACGCATAGGGGAGCACACTATTCATTGGCTTGCACAGTTCAAGTAAGGTTCGCAAATGTTGTTACAAATGTATTTTTAAGGAATAGGCTGAAAGCTTGCACGAGCAAAGCTTAATGCCCTTGCCCAAGGTGCAGCGATAGTGGGTGCAGAAGTGCAAGCTTAAGCAATATTCCCTAATAACCTTAAAAACAAAGGCGTACACATATGTTGTACGCCTTTTGTTTTAAAGTGAAATAGCTACTTTTTTGTGTGGCTGTTTACACTTGCATAAATAAGTAATGGGAGGTGTGTTTTAACACATAAAAAGTAAGCCCACGCAATAAGGATAATTTGTAATGGCGCACGAATAGGTAAATAATTTGGTCCCCATTGGTGACCACTTAAGCCAATGCTGTTAATAGCCGCATAAATATTTGCAGGGGAAAACACAATAAAAATAACAATTGCGAGTTTTGCCGCCAGCTCACGGTATTTTGTAGTAAAAAGTGCAATGCCAACAGCAAATTCTAATAGTCCCGTGGCATAAATTAATTGTAAACGTAGAGGAACTCAAGGCGGCAGCATTTGAACCATACCGTGTGTTTTTGCAATATGGCCAATTGCGAAGAAAATGAAAGTTATGCCCAACCCAATAGATGCATATATTTTAATGTTTATCGCTTGTTGAGTTACGTGTCCTTTAATCAACCCAAACACAAATGGGCTTGTTAGCAAGATAAGAATTATTATCGGTGGATAATGATTTCCTCGCAAAGTGTGATTGTTTAGCACGTGTTTAAAAATGGTATAAAGACGTTTAAAAATTGCATATTTGTAATCACTATAATCCACTGATATGACGAAAGTGATATAAGGTGATTTAGTTTTGTAAAAAAGCTTAACGGAATATTACTTATTACAAACTACAGTTATTGCTTGAATTTATTCGTCGGTTACGTAAAGGTAACGTAAGGCTAACGGAACAATAACGTCACGGAGATTGCGCTTGCTTGCTAGGTTAATATTGAGCCAGTAAGGAAGCCCAAATATACAATTGAAAGTAAACGCTGTTCATTTGAAATCACTTAGGGAGTCACGGTGTTGGTCGCAACAAGCGCTTTCGGAATTCTCTGGTTTGAGTTTACGTACAATACAGAGAATTGAAGCAAAATCGGTTGCATCGAAAGAAAGCATTAAGTGCTTGGCTGCGGTCTACGAAGTACCTGTGCAATCACTATGTGTTAGCGACTCAGCAATAGGCGAGTCATCAGCGGAAATAGATGAAACACAATTACAAAAACGAAGCACACAGAGCAAATTAAAGCTAAAACGAATGTATATTCAATTTGCGTTTGTATTTGCCTGTCACATGTTTGGTTTTTTAGGCATCTTCTTCGCGTATGACGAGCAGCGCATTGATAGTGAAATGTTTCAAATTTTAAAGAATGGCTTATCAATTGTATTGGTTTTTTCTGCCCTTTACTTTATGTATCGCGCACACAAGTTGAAGCGAGAATTAGGCATTGGTTCATCTGAAATTTAACCAAATGGGCAAGTAAGTGCTTGCTAAGGATGAAAGATGAAAAGACTACCAGTTGAATTTAATGTGTTAGCTATGGCGTGCGGGTTGTATTTAGTTGTGAGCATCGCATGTTCGATTTTATTAACCTTGGTTTGGCAACTCAATTTGGACGTTACTAATCAAAGCTATCAAGCGCTGGCACAACAGGCAGAACAATCGCCGTTTATAATTATTGGAAGTGCGATAATCGGCGTGTTTACAACGATGCTAACCGCTGCATTTATTACCTTTCGCGCAAAACAACATACTGTGCAGCTCGTATACTTTACTGGGTTGTTAATTTTATATGGTTGTTTAAGCATTTTATTGCACCCTGAAGCGTCCATGTTGATTAACGTATTGAAAGTATTGTCACCTGCGCCGCTGTGTTTTTTCGGTTATTTAATCGCAATAACATACCAACAGAAAAAGCAAACGCAGTGTCTTGCAGCTGAGTAAACTGTTAACTCTCAAAACCGTTTGATATAACCTTGCTTTGCAAAGTAAGCAAAACGCATTATTAAAAAGTTCACCGAGCATCATGTGTTTGATGCTAAAGCCAAATTGCCCATACAGGGCAATTTGTGCATGTGGATTTAATGTTTGTTTTGTACCCATTTACCTTTGTACACAACTGCTGCGACAGGGATATCTTTAATTTTCATCGGATCTACTGTAAATGGATTCTCTTTTAATATTGTAAAATTGGCCACTTTCCCCACTTTGATAGACCCAATTTTATCTTCGAGATTAAGCGTACGAGCCGCATCAATCGTAATGCCTTTCATTGCAGTATAAATATCTAGACGCTGATCTTGAGAAAACGCACTGTTTTCGCTGGTAACGCGATTGATTGCTGTCCACGCCAAGGTTAAGGGTTCTGCGGGAGCCATGGCAAAATCGGAATGGAACGATACGGGAATATTTCGTTTAGTGAGCTCTTTTACACGCACTAGGTTCTCGGCGCGTTGCGGTCCTAACCCGTTCTCTGAGTACTTATCCGCAAGTGCCCAAAGGTAAAAAGGGTTAACAGACGCTTCAATATTGAGTGAATTTATTTGCTCTGCGATTTTGGCATCAAAATAGCCCATATGGTGCAGTGTAAAACGATGGTTTTCGCGAGGATGTGCTTTTTGATCTGCTTTATTAAAGTCAACAACTTGTTGTATTCCTTTGTCACCGTTGGCGTGTACATGGATCTTGTAACCTTTATTCCAATAAAAGCTGAGTTGTTGCTGGAAAAGCTGTAATGGCGTCATCCATTCGCCGTGAAATTCGTTGCCAAGGTAAGGTTCGTTCATTTGCATCGCAAGTGAATAAATAGCGCCGTCTGCAAATAACTTTACTTGTTGAGGTAAAAAGAAAATATTATCGGTATCGTATGCTTCTGCTAAACCTTGCATCTGCTTTTCGGCTTTTTCATTGCTGTTACCGGCCATCCCGTATAATTGCGTGCCATTAGGGATCAGGTAAATATCATAAGGTGGTTGCTTATCCATTTCATTTTTTAAAAATGCGTACTCCATTTTAAAGTCCGCGCTTGGGAAACCTGGTTCTGCGATTGTTGTAATGCCATTTTGTAGCATCAGCTCTGTCATCATCGAGAGCCCTTTTTGGTAGTTCACGGGGTCGAGTAGCACTGAACCAATTTTTGGCACCAACGCTAACCAACCACCTTCATAAAAATGACCTTTTTGCCAGTTTACTTGCGGGTTGTTTGCGAAGTCATTTTCAGCGATATTAAACAGCTTAATGGCTGCGTCATTTAGGTAAATTTCATGAAAGGAACGATGAATAATGCCTACCGGTTTGTTTTCGCCAGCATATTTGTTGAGCAATTCTCTACTAAGTTCTCCATGCCAAAGCTGATGATAGCCCCAAATAAAGTGCATTTTGTTTTCTGGTGCGTTAGCGATTGACTGTTTGAGTTGTTGTTGAAATGCTTCAGGCGTTTTAGTCGCTTTGGAAATGCCGTTGGGCTTTTTCCATTGATGGGGTGCTATTGTATCGTTAGGAAGCATCAAGGCCGCAATTGAAGGGTGCAGATGGGGCTCTATAAATCCAGGCAACAATGTTTTGCCCGTTAGGTTTACCATACGTGCATGTGAGTATGCGTTTTCTGCCTTTTGTTTTGAACCTGCGTAAACGATCTTTCCTGCTTGCTCAACTACGGCATCAACATACATAGGGGAATCACCTTCCATTGTGATAATCTTCCCTCCGTAATAAAGCGATGCGTTATGCTGTGTTAATTGCTTGTTTTCTTTTGCTGTGGCGCTAAATTGAAATAACGCTAATAAAATTAACATGACGTATTTTGTGTTAATTCTCATGGATCCTTCCTTGTTTATTTGCAAGTGTAAAAAGCTCACTTCAGCGTACTTTTGATGTTTAGTTCATCATATTGTGTTGCTAAATTATTGTCATTGATTTTATTGTAAATCCTATGTTTTTTGCATTCACAGTCAACGTTTAACTACGCCTATAAATTACGCTTTACTATTTAAAAATAAGCCAGCGTTACTCTGTGTTGTGTGGTTAGGTTTTGCAAAAAGTCCACTTACATACGTTGCTGCTTGCTGTTGTATTAGTGATTGTACGTTCACAAGGGCTTCATCTAATTGTTTTTGCAGCTCAATGAGTTTCGTATTTTTTTCTGGGTCGTCATCATCTGAGGTGTTACGTAAGTCTTTTATTTGCTGCTGTAGCGACACAATGTGATTAATTTTGTCTTGTGTTTCATCTGGCTTAGCAGTATCTGCTTGTTCATCTGTTTTTGTTGTTTTTTCGTTTTTTGACTCACTTGCTTTGTCTTTCGCGTCAGCAGTGGCTGTATCGCTTTTTGATTGTGTTATGTCGTCCTCGTTGGTGTGAAGTAATGTGTTGTATCCTGAATAGCCCGAGGAAAGGTTGTTAATGTTCATAAACGTCCATAATTTGACATGTAAACAACAGCTTAAGCAAAAATTGTGCCTTATATCAGTGTTTTTGGAATTGTGAGTGAATTGTTATCAGATACGGGAATTCAGGCATTAGCCACGCTGTTGCGAGTAATGGCACAAAAGATAGCCCGTTTTGTAAATGAGCAATGAAAGGTACTTTGCAGACAACTCCACGGGTAAGTGCGGCTTCTTTTTAGCAACAAGGATTATTTTACTTTTTTGAATAGTTTTGTGCTTTAAGCTGGTCTATCACCATACAATTTAAGATGAAGATGTTTGGGTGCATAATTTATGAAAGAGAGCAGCAATAAAGTAATTGTTGGCGCGTTGCTTGGCATTTCAGGTTTATTAATGGCGATCAGTACCTTGCTGATTGGCCAAGATGTTAGTTTAAACCGTGTATTAGATTTTTATTTGCTTGAAGGGTTAATCAGTAAAGATCATGCCAGCTTAATTGCAGCGTTTGCCTTTGCCACGATGGCGATACTGGCTGTATTGAGTATTAAGCATGATAAGACGCAAAAACTACTAGCGATTTGTTTGCTAATTATTAGCGTTACACCGTTGTTTACTCTATTAGATAGCAGCAGATGGATAGCCGACCTGGGTGGTTTTCCTGCGATTGGTTCGGGCCAGGGAATTATTAAATACTTCGCGTTACTGGCACTCGCCATTCACTTTCTTTACGCTGAGAAAATGACATTACGTCAACAACAATTTGTGCAACTATTCCCCGTTGTTTTAGTTTTGTTATGGATTGGTGGTATGAAGTTTACTGCAATTGAAGCACAAGGCATTGAAGATCTGGTTCGCTCGTCGCCATTAATGAGTTGGATGTATCATCTTTGGTCTGTGCAAACAGCGTCAAACCTGATTGGTATTTACGATTTGATTGCGCTCGGCTTGCTGGTTTTTTCAGTATACTTCCAGCGCGTATTGTGGCTTGGTATTTTAATGGCTGGGGCAGTCATGCTGACCACGCAAACATTCCTGTTTACATGGCCTCCAGCGCTATCAAGCGATACAGTACTTAGCTCAGGCGGGCAGTTTTTGATTAAAGATCTGTGGTTTGTTGCTAACTTGGTGCTGTTTACGTGTTTGGCAATAAAGCAATCAGAACAAGCACAATTGAGAGATTAATTGTTCGCTAAATCCCCTCATTTATTTGCGTGTTACTCGCATTACCTGTATCAATTTTGATTTAGGTAATGTGAGTTTCCTTACCCTCATTTATACCTGTTAGTTACTTCCACATACGTTATTTTTGACGCGCAAAAAATAATCGCTTGTTATTTTTTAGACGATCGGTCTATAATCGGCTCATGACAGAGAAAACACCACAACCTCGCAAGCGAGGACGGCCGAAGAAAAGTGAGCGAGCTCACCTCGACACACGCGCTGAATTAATCCAAAGTGGTTTGGCGCACTTTACAGAGTTTGGCTTTGTGGCGTCAGGCATTGATATGATCCTGAAAAAAACAGGCACACCGAAAGGTTCTTTCTATTATTATTTTGACAGTAAAGAGGCGTTTGGTAAGGCAGTAATTGACAATTACGCTAGGTTTTTTGCTAAGCGATTAGATGGCTGTTTGCTTGAACATTCGGTTGACCCTATAACGCGAATTACTCAGTTTGTCGCGTTATCTAAACAAGGGTTGGTTAAGCATCAATTTACGCGTGGTTGCCTGGTTGGCAACTTAGGCCAAGAAGTTGATCTCTTACCAGAGACGTTTCGTGCTTTACTGCTGGCTATTTTTACCGAATGGCAAGATAAGCTGGCGGTGTGTTTAAAAGAGGCGCAACAGCAAGGGCTTTGCGATAAAAACAAAGATCCACATGCCTTAGCTGAATTTTTCTGGGTTGGTTGGGAAGGCGCTGTGAGTCGGGCTAAATTAGCGCAGTCGACCAAACCACTCGATAGTTATTTAAATCACTTTTTAATGTTGCTGAAATAAAATTTTTTATAATTTAATAGACGACCAGTCTATATTTGGAGGTAAGACCGATGAAAGCAGTGCTAATTGAAAAAGATGAACAAGGTTATCGTGCAGCCTTACAAGAACTTGAACCGCGCTTTTTACAAGGTGGAGACGTCGTCGTTGATGTTGCCTACAGCACGTTAAATTACAAAGATGCGCTTGCCATTACAGGTAAAGGCCCAGTTGTTAGGCAGTTTCCGTTGATCCCAGGCATTGATTTAGTGGGGACTGTGGTAGAAAGTGACAGCGAAAAGTTTAAAGCGGGCGATAAGGTATTGCTAAATGGCTTTGGTGTCGGCGAGCAATATCATGGTGGCCTTGCGCAAAGAGCCTGCGTTAAACGTGATTGGTTAATTCATCTGCCGCCACAAATCACACCCTTTCAAGCGATGGCAATTGGCACAGCTGGATATACGGCGATGTTATGTATTATTGCGCTTGAAAAACAAGGGATTACTCCAGATTCTGGTAAAATCTTAGTAACAGGCGCAAATGGTGGGGTGGGCAGCTTTGCCATTTCATTGTTAGCAAAATTGGGCTATCACGTGGTTGCTTCAACAGGGCGCGTGTCAGAGGCTGAATATCTAATTAAGTTGGGCGCAAAAGAGGTTATCGACCGCAATACCTTGTCTGAGCCAGGTCGACCATTAGGTAAATCGTTGTGGGCAGGTGCCATTGATTCGGTTGGTAGTCATACGTTAGCAAATGTATGTGCTCAAATGGAGTATGGTGGGTCAGTCGCGGCATGTGGACTGGCACAGGGTATGGATTTTCCGGCAACTGTTGCGCCATTTATTTTACGTGGTGTGAACTTGCTTGGTATTGATAGTGTGATGCGGCCAATTCCAGATCGTGAAGCTGCTTGGCAAAAATTGGCGAAGTTGATTGATGACACCATGTTAAATGATATCGCAACGACCATTTCACTGTCACAAGTAGTCGAAGTATCAAATGATTTATTGGCGGGTAAGGTGCAAGGTAGAGTCGTCGTTGACCTAGCGCTTTAAAACTTATGGCAAAAACGGTCGCCTGAAAAGCATAGGTAACCGTTTTTTATTTATTCTTTTTAAGAAAGTAGCTTTATCGACTAGTTATGGTTTTGATTCTGCTGTGCGTCAATGTCTTCTTGCAGCGCGGAAATTTGTGCTAATACCCCAACAAATTTTTCTCCAAACTCAGTAATTGTGTATTCCACGCGAGGAGGAATTTCGTTGTATTCAACTTTATCTAAAATACCAAAATCAACATTACGCTTTAGGCATTGATTAAGCACTTTGGTCGACAACCCATCAACACTACGAACCATTTCACCGGGTCGATTAATGCCATTTTCGAGCAAGTGGTAAACGGTTAGCGACCATTTACAGCCAAATATTGTTTCAACCATGCGTGCACTTGTTTGTGGTGCCATTTTTCGTGTAAAAAACTTTTCTTGTGATTTCATAAAGATGTACCAAAAAGTACCTACCTAACCAAATTGTACTTACTATTCAGCTACCTACAGATGCTTTTAATATTACCACGAGTTTAATTATAGGAAGAAGAATATGACAAATTTTAATTATCAGCGTGCTTTGGTTATTGGTGGTTCGAGTGGCATTGGTTTTGAAGCGGCAAAGCAGCTGCTTAAAGCGGGCGTATCGGTTTCGATTATTGGTAATAATGGGAAAAAGCTAGATGACGCGGTAAATGTACTTTCTAATTATGGTGAAGTAAATGGTATTCAATTGAACCTTTATGATGAAGCGGCCGTAACACAATTCATTGAGCGCCTTGAGGGTAATTATGGTTATTTAGTGAATGCAGCTGGGTATTTTAGCCCTAAACCTTTTTTAGCACACTCAATTGCGGATTATGAAAAGTATCACGCCCTGAATAAAGCAACATTTATGCTGACACAAGCTGTGGCAAAGGGCATGATTTCATTAGGTGGAGGTAGCATTGTTAACATTGGTTCAATGTGGGCAAAACAGGCAATTGCCGCAACGCCTTCATCAGCTTATTCTATGGCGAAAGCTGGGCTGCATGCATTAACGCAACACCTAGCAATGGAATTAGCAGCGCATAATATTCGTGTCAATGCAGTTTCACCAGCGGTTGTGAATACACCCATTTATCAGCATTTCATTGAAAAGGATGAGGTTGCTACTGTACTTAAAAGCTTTGATGATTTTCACCCGATTGGTCGAGTTGGGTCGCCAAAGGATGTTGCTAATAGCATCACCTTTTTATTGTCAGAAAAAGCAAGCTGGGTAACGGGTGCAATTTGGGATGTTGATGGCGGCGTGATAGCAGGTCGAAATTAAGGTATACACGCGCCTAGTGTTAGGCGCTCTGGGGTAATTTATGATTAATATGAATTTTGCACAAAGGGTTGTGATAAATACATCCGAGCTTGACTGGGTTTCAAGCCCTGCTAATGGCGTATTAAGAAAGCCATTAGAACGCGAAGCGAAAGAATCAGGTCACACGACAAGTGTTGTTCAGTACGGCCCAAATACGGCTTTTGCAACACACCCACACCCCAAAGGCGAAGAAATTTTTGTGTTAGAAGGTGTTTTTTCTGATGAGCATGGTGATTACCCTGCGGGCACTTATTTACGCAACCCGCCAGGTAGTTCTCACGCGCCCTTTAGCAAAGAAGGTTGTATTATTTTGGTAAAACTCAATCAATTTTCTCCAGGTGATACTGAGTTGGTCAGAATAAATACATGTGAGGCCAATTGGCTTGCCGGACATGGTGGATTAGCAGTCATGCCGCTACATGATTTTGAGCACGAACATGTGGCGCTCGTGAAATGGCCTAAAGGTGAGGTTTTCCAACCCCATACTCATTTTGGTGGGGAGGAAATATTTGTGTTATCGGGAGAATTTATTGATGAACTTGGCAGGTATCCGAAAGGAACCTGGCTAAGAAGTCCACATATGAGCAAACATCATCCTTATGTTGAACAGGAAACCGTAATCCTAGTTAAAACGGGACACCTACCGATTGCCTAACGTTTTATACTGAAAACAAAACGGTTACCTATAAATACAAAGGTAACCGTTTTTAGTTATGCTTTATAAAAGCTATTTACAGCTCACTTGACCTTTTTATGCGTAAAGTGAGCGCAAATCATTACTGACAGCTCGTCGCATCGTATTCTACTTTTATGGTTGCACCTTCTGCGCCGCCTGTGACTTTCATATATGACCAGTATTCACTGCCCGCGGCGGTACTAAAACACAACGATGTTTCACCACTTGCAGCTCCTTGGTTATCACTTTCGCTTGGCCAGCCACCATTTTTATAGAACACATTGAGCGTGCCGGTACCATGGCCTGCTGTAATGGTTACTGTATCGTGGCTACTGGCATCAGCTAGACTAAACCACATGGTACTATTGGCACCTAAACAGGTTGCCTTGCCATTTTCTAAGCGACCAGATGTTACAGGTGACTGTACTGCACATGCGTTGTCTAAAATTGGCGTAACAGGTTCTGAAATTGATACTGTGTAGTCTTCCACTTCACCATCACCAATAGCGCCGCAGGCAGATGTGGCTGCACCATTATATTTCATAATGACACGCATGCGCGTTGTAATGCCACCTGCACTAGCGGGGATTGCCAGATCACTGCTTACTGTGTTTTTGCCCGACAGGTTGGCGATGACTTGTTCGGATTGTTCAAACGTACCATTTTGGTTGAAATCAATATAGGCAGTCCAATGCTCGGTGTAATTGCCGCCAGCTGTTAGCGAAACCGAGTTATTACCGACAATTAGTGGCATGGAAATGCCTGTGAAATCGCCATATCCCTCTTTTGCACTACTGTGGGTTGTGCCTGCTAAGGTGATTGATTCAATCCATTCATAATTGGTATTACCCGATGTATCGCAATAGCCTATATCAGTGATAATTGCCGACGTAGTTGCGCTGGTGGATTCACCTAAATTATCTGTTGCGGTTAGAGTAACTGTGTAGTTGCCAATCTGCGAATAGGTGTGGGTAATTGTTTCTCCTGTTTTGGTGGTGCCATCACCTAATTGCCATTCAAAGCGCGTAATTTCACCATCATCTGAAGAGCCAGCAGCAGAGAAAGTGACAGATTCACCAAGCTGTGCGGTGACTGAGTCAGAAATCACTACGATAGGTGCTTTGTTGGTGTCGTTAATTGTTACCGTTGATGTATCGCTTGCAGTATTGCCGTCGTTATCTGTTACGGTCAGAGTCACTGTGTATTCACCGACTTGCGCATAAGTATGATTTACTGTCTCACCAGTTGCTTGGTTACCGTCTCCTAAATCCCATTGAAAGCTGACAATAGTGCCGTCACTGTCACTGGAACCATTACTAATTAGGGTTACACTTTCACCAATTTGTGCGCTGTAGGCACCGTTCGCTTCAGCGATAGGTAAAGTTGCGTTGGTAGCGCGTTCATAATATGCACGTAAGGTTACGCCGCTATAATCCAAAAAGGGATCAATCATCACATTAAGTGTGCCACCGCCAGCTGGCAGTTCGCAATATTCACTGTGTCTGGGTGCACTAAAAGGACCGCAGTCAAAGGTACTGGTTGTTGGTATTGCATCAACACTTATGTACATATCAGGATCGCCCTGATAGCCGCCAGGTAATACTACAACAGTACGAATTGCATCGTCTGGAATGGTAAACTGATATTCCTTAACCGCATCCCCTTTATTCGCTGAGAGGTTCGTTTCTTCTGTTAAAAATATCCGTTCGCAGTTATTGCAAAGGGTTGCGTCATCTACTGCAATAACTTGTAAACGTGCATTAGTGTATGCAGTGAACGCATCAACCGTGCTGTGGTAAGTCGCATTAATTGATGGCGCTGACACAGTGACTAGCTCGGGTACACCTGCTGATTTAAATGAAATAAAATCGGCATTCCACTTATCACCATTTTTTGTTGGTGCACTACCACGAGATACATATAAATCAGGGTCTTCAGTGTACCCGTCTAAGTAAAAAGCAACGGCTTCAGTGCCTTGGGGAATGGTCACTTCAAAATTATCTGACTCACCTTTGTTGGCTGACAAGTTGTCAAACGACTCTAGAGTGTTACCTTCAGGGGCAATATCTAAACCACTGCCATCCCAATAATGTTCATCGCTAGAAGTGTATTCTTCAAGGCCTGTTGCGATAAGGTTTTCGTTACTCCATAGGCTTTTTCGTGCCGGACCATGAAGTGCGGCTGTCATGCGCTGAACTTGCCCTTTAGTAAACATGGCGTAGTTGTCAGAATAGTGCATGAAGTTTTCGGTATTTGTCTTTTGACCTAAACAGTTAAGTGCATTGTTTTGTAAGATGCTGCTACTCATTTGTGGTGTATCACAGTTGTTGTCGCCGGTGGCGGCACAAAATGCTTCTTGATGCACAGAACACACATCACCATCAAAAGTGTGTGGCAAATTGAGCCAGTGGCCAAATTCGTGGGTTAATACTGAGCGAAAGTTTTCACCTGTGTTGCTGCCAAGGTAATTACCATTATAAACAACACGTGCAAGTCCATTTTCAGACATCGACAAGCTTGGGTACCAGGCGACACCGGAACTTGTTGTGCCGCCGTCTGCATAGAGATCTTGCTGGACATAAATGTTCATGTATTTAAAATTATCCCACGCATCGGCCGCAATTTGGTCGTCAACACCTGAGCCATTACCATACCCTGATTTATTTGCGTAGCGAACAATGCCGTTTGTTGCATTACCATTTGGATCTTTTTTGGCAAGTACAAACTCAATGTTCAGATTTTCTCTAATTGCTTGGAAAAGCGGGTCGATAGGACCATCTTGTGTGTTTGTGCCTAAAAAATCTTCATTACTTTTATTGAGCGCATCAATGATTTTTTCTTCGGTTAAACAATTGCTAGTTTCATCGGTACAGTTATAGGTATCGCCATAAACATGAACCACTACAGGAATATAATAGCGGCCTGGTACGCCATTTCCTGCAGCCACAACCGAAGCGAGGTTTTGATTAACAGCACTTGGGTGTAATTGTTTTAGCTGCGCGAAAGTCGCATATTGCGCTTTGTTTAGTTTTTGCAGTGCACGCCAGTCTTGGTGGTTATCGTCGGTGCCACATATATGGGCAGCTGTTTTTTTATTATCAAATAAAAGTTGTTGTGTTTGTGTTGAAGGTAGTTGAATTGAGCCAGCAAAAGCGGCACTTGTGGGTAAAGTGAGCGCTAACGACAATAACGCCATACATTTTTTTTTATTAAACATTTGATTTCCCTTGCACTCTATCTTGAGTACTTATTCGTTGCTTTTAAAGAATGTATTAACCTGAATTCATAAAATCCCTACTGCATTGATTAATCATTATCCAATTGATTTGCGTGTATACAATATACACAAAACGCATTAATTAAAAGGTTGCTTTCAAAATTTTTACATAAAATATACAAAATGATGGGTTTTTACCGTATTAATTTAAGCTGGCCTTAGCGCATATTTTGATGCTATCTGCTCGTAAAACTTGAGAGCATAACCTTTAGTAGGTCAATTTAATTAAGTTAGGTTATGCGAAAGGCTGAGATAAACCAAAGGTATAAGCACTCGTGCGGCATCTGTTAGCTGGGCAAAATGAGAGTCTGTTTACATGCTCAACAGTGTTATTTGGTTATAGATAATTGCTCTCGGGTTGGCAGTTCTTAATAAAAGGCGGCTGGCCTATCACACATCAATAGTCTGTTGTTACCTTAAAATCATAGTGAGAATACGCATTAGCGATAATGTGACTCAAACTGGCATTAAGATATTTTAATGCCAGTTTATCCTTGTTTCTTGCTGCTTTTACTAATTTGGCCATTGAGCGAAGTGTTCTAATAAATAATCGATTGCAAGGCGTGCACGTAGTGGCATAAATTGCTTGTTTTGATACACAATCCAACTTGTTGCGCCAGTAATGCAATAGGGCGCTAATATTGGCACTAATTTTTTTTGTTTGATTGATTTAGTGAAGGTACTGTCTGGCATGTAGGCTATGCCTAAACCTTGTTCACATGCATCAAGTACCACATTTGAGTTGTTACTTTGCCAGTTGCCACTTACTTTGATGCTTTGCTTAATCCCATCAATATTAAAGGTCCAGTGGTCACTGTTTGCCAAAATGCAGCGATGACTTTTTAGTTGGTTAGGGTGGTTTGGTGTACCGTACTTGGCCAAATACTCGGGACTTGCAACAAGCATCATAGAGCGGCTAATTAGTTTTCGTGCGATAAGGTTTGAATCATGTAACTCGCCATAGCGAATCGCAAAGTCTATGCCGTCTTCTATAAAATTAACCATGCGACTATTAAAGTCAATATCAATGGACAGCTCAGGGTGATTTTTAGCAAATGTCATCAGTGCGGGAGCGACAAAGTTCTCAGCGAAACCACCTGCAGCACTGACTCTCAGTGTTCCATTAAGTTGATACTGCTGCTGAGTAACTTGTTCATTCGCCTGTTGTAAGCCATTTACTAGATATTTGCATTGCTGGTAATAAAACTCGCCATTTTCGGTCAAGCTGATTTGCCGCGTGGTGCGTGCAAGCAAACGCGAGCCCAAACGCTCTTCCAAGCGCGATACTTGTCGGCTAATGTGACTGGTGGAGCAACCTAACTTTTTAGCCGCGGCTGAAAAACCACCGCTTTCGGCAACGGCAACAAATTCAAATATACCTTCAAAACTATCCATATAACGACTCCATTATAACAACCCGCTTTGTGTTAACGTTTTTTATGATAAAGCACACATTTGAGTTGATTGTTGCTAAATAGCAAAAGAGTTTAACTGATTTAGGTAATTATCATTAAATTAGAAACAATATAAAGTGGTTTTAACTTATTAAAACGCAATAAAGGTATTTATTATGAAAAAAGTACTTATTCCAGTAACAAATCACGCAACATTGGGTGAAACCGACCAAGCAAACGGCACGTATGCGCCAGAGCTTACGCATGTTGTTCACGTATTGAACGACAACGGAATTGCGTTTGATATTGTATCAATTAATGGTGGCAAGGCACCGCTTTATGGCACAGATATCGAGGGCGATGATGTGAACAACAAAGTACTTGGTGACGCGTCATTCCAAACGCAGATCAACAATACGGTGCCTGTATCGCAAGTTAATATTGATAATTACGATGCAATTTTCTACCCAGGTGGCTTTGGTTTGCTGTCTGATTTAGCAAGCAATGAAGAAGTTGCGAGTATGGCGGCTAAACATTATGAAGCTGGTGGTATTATTGCTGCAGTATGTCACGGCCCTGCGGCATTATTACCTATCACATTGAGTAACGGCGAACCATTAATTGCGAGCAAACAAGTAACAGCGTTTACCCGTGAAGAAGAGGTCGATTTTGGCACTATCAATGATATTCCGTTCTTACTTGAAGAAGCGTTAACACGTAAAGCCGCCCAATATAGCAAAGTTCAGCCCTGGGGAGAGTTTGTAATTGAAGATGAGCGTGTAATCACTGGACAAAACCCAACAAGTGCTCATGCCGTCGGTGAGTTTTTGGCAAAGCTATTGGCTGAGTAATCGCCAATAGCCTGTTAAATAAGAAGGATTTAATATGAAACAAAATCGCACAGTAAACCGCCAAATTACCTTAGCATCACGCCCCCATGGTGCACCAATACCCGCGAATTTTAATTTAGTAGAAAGCAGCCTACCCATTGCCGGTGACAATGAAATGTTATTGCGCACCATCTATTTATCGCTCGACCCCTATATGCGCGGGCGAATGAGTGATGCAAAGTCTTATGCAGAGCCCGTGGCGATTAACGAGGTTATGGTAGGCGGCAGTATTTGTCGGGTCGAAGAGTCCAATTTAAAAGGATTTGAAAAAGGTGATTTGGTCGTCGCATTTGGTGGTTGGCAAGATTACAGCGTTTCAAATGGTGAGGGTGTAATCAAGTTAGATAGCGCAATGGCCAATCCATCCTATGGGTTAGGTGTACTGGGGATGCCGGGGCTAACCGCGTATATGGGGTTAATGGACATTGGTACCCCAAAGGCTGGAGAAACCTTAGTCGTTGCGGCGGCAACAGGCGCGGTAGGCAGCCTTGTTGGTCAAATTGGTAAGTTGCAAGGCTGCAAAGTGGTTGGTATCGCGGGTAGCCAAGAAAAATGTGATTACGCTGTAAGCGAGTTAGGCTTTGACGCCTGTTTAAACCACAATGATGCTGATTTAGCTGAGCAACTTGCAGCAGTGTGTGATTCGGGTATTGATATTTATTATGAAAATGTGGGCGGAAAAGTGTTTGATGCCGTACTACCCCTTTTAAATACGAAAGCTCGTATTCCATTGTGTGGCTTAATTGCACAATACAACGCAACGGATTTACCATCTGGCCCTGATCGCCTTGGTTTATTAATGGGCAATTTGCTTGTTAAGCGCATAAAAATGCAAGGCTTTATTGTGTTTGATGACTACGGTCATCGCTATGGTGAATTTCAACAAGCCATGGTGCCTTGGCTTGTATCAGGGCAAATCAAATATAAAGAAGACAAAGTAATTGGTCTTGAAAATGCAGTGTCGGCATTTATCGGCTTATTACAAGGCGAAAACTTTGGCAAATTGGTTGTGCAAGTTGGCCCAGAACATTTGGATACAGAATAGAACAGGAGTTGCTTATGATTAAAGTACATCATCTTAATCAATCACGCTCAACGCGCGTATTGTGGTTACTTGAAGAACTAGGTATGCCATATCAAATTGAACATCATAAACGTGATGAAACAACGCGATTAGCACCCGCTAGTTTGGGTGAAATTCATCCGCTAAATAAAGCGCCAATCATTGAACACGACGACGTTGTAATTTGCGAATCAAGCGCCATTATGGAGTACATTCTCGATCAAGATGAAAAACAGCGTTTGCGCCCAGAAAAAGGCACAAAAAGCTACTATCAGTATCTTGAATGGTCGCATTTTGCTGAAGGCTCGTTAGGCTTACCGATTATTGCGACCTTGTTGATGCAAATGGAAAAACGTGATGGCACTAACCCAATGGATGGCTATATTGCAAAAGAGATTAACCTAGATTTAGGTTACATTGACCAAGTACTAGAGGCGCAGACCTATTTTGCTGGTAACGAGTTTACCGCTGCGGATATTATGATGACAATTACGTTAGAGTTTGCGGCTAATTTAAACTTGCTTGAAAACCGCGATAATATTACGCGCTATTTGGCAAATGTACACAGCCGTGAGGCATATCAAAAAGCACGTTCATTTGGCTAACGGTTAGTGATACAAAAACATGCGGCCATGATTTACACTGGTCGCGTTTTTTTATTGATAATAACGTCTATGATTAGCAGTCACTATGTTGCAAAAAGTCCTAAAGGGGATCTTTTAGACTTAACAATTGAAATAGGGTTACCAGAACCTGATCCAGAACCCGGTGGCGATTTTCGCTGCAAAGTAACAATCAGAGCCTTCAAAATTGAAAAGTTTTCCTTCGGGGTTGACCAATTACAAGCTCACAGCCTAAGCATTAAATTACTTAATATGTTGCTGGTAGAAAAGCAAACGCAAGGTTGGCTATTCTATTTTCCTGATGATTTAGACCATGCGATGGATTTTGAAAATGGCTTTTTTTAGCCAGAACCAAAGCTTAAACCTTTCGATACAAAAAGCCTTGTAGCACTAATACGCGACAAGGCTTTTACTTGACCAGAACTTGGGCTATTTATTTAGACGCGGCGTTATACACCAAGTTGGTGTAACCCAATGAGTGAACTTTGCTTAGTAAGCCACACCAATTCGCTGATTCAGGTATTTTGCTTTTTCTAGCTCATCAACAAACGCAACAGCATAGTCAGCGACAGAAATACGGCTCTGGCCTTGTTCGTCAACTAATAGTTGGTCGCTTGTCACGCGATAATTTTGCTGTTTATCGCCAGGGAATATTTCAGCGGCAGGGCAAATAAATGTCCAGTTTAATGGGCTTTGTGTTTGCTGAAACACCGTTAATGCCTCGCCTTGAGCAATCGCTTCATCTTTGTATTCTGCGGGAAACTCAGGCGTATCAACCAGCTTTACATTTGGTGCAGCGGTTAATGAACCTGCACCGCCCACCCAAACCAGTCGCTCAATAGCGGTATGTGGCAATTCGTTGAGTAATCGCGTTGCGGTGTTTGCCACTATGTTGTGATTTCCCAACGCACGGCCACCTATGGCTGCAACAAATACGCTTTCGTCCGTAATTACGTCTGAAAGGGAACTGTTATCGGATAAATCGAATGTTTTAACGTTAACATCGGCCACGTCATATTTTTTGGGGTTTCGCACCAGTGCAGTAACCTGGTGTCCTCTTGATTTTACTTCTGCAACAATATGGCTACCAATCCAACCTGATGCACCTAAAACAACGAGTTTCATATTTTTTCCTCACAATGTGTTCGTTTTCGTTGTGCCTAGATTAGAAGAAAACTATCATGAAATAATCAGGTTAAATTGAAATAGATTGTATCAATTAAGGTTGCTAATGATGGATCGTATCAATGCAATAAAAAGCTTTGTTGAAGTTGCACACTTGGCAAGCTTTACCAAAGCAGCTGAACGCCTGGGACTCAGTCGCTTGCAAGTGTCGCGTCATGTTCAAGAGCTAGAACAATGGTTAGAGCAGCGTTTACTGCACAGAACAACCCGTAAAGTAAGTTTGACTCAACAAGGCGAGCGCGCATTAATCCGTTTTGAGAGAATATTGAATGAAACCAGTGCGCTGGTTGCTGAAAGTATTGCAAATAAAACAGAGTTGTCAGGAACCATTCGAATTTCGAGTCCAATTGGTTTTGCACAAACTATGTTAGTAGATGCAGTGAGCCAGTTTATTGCGCAACACCCGCGAGTTAAGGTCGATATTCACGCCAGTGATAGCTTTTCAAACCTAGTCGAACAGCGTATTGATATTGCGCTTAGGTATACAAATACACCAGATGAAAGCTTGATTGCAAGACCACTTCTGAAAATTGGCGCATGTGTTTGTGTTTCATTAAATTATTTGGCAAAACATGGTGCGCCTTTAACACCGGATGAATTAACAGACCACCCTTGTTTGGTGCATCTAAATCACAATCAATGGCGCTTTTTTAATGACAATACACGTGTTGAAGTGAAGATGGCTGGGCCACTCGTGTGTAATGATGTAACCACGATTGTGCACGCGGCGATAAATAGTGCCGGAATAGCATGGTTGCCGTTTGATATTGCTCGCAGTTACATACAGCAACAGCAGCTTGTGCCTATTTTAACTGAGTATTCACTTGAAGCGAGTCAGTTGTGGGCCGTGTATCTATCGCGAAGTTATCAATCTCCGCTTGTGCGCGCATTTATCGATTTTTTATCGGATTCTTGGCAGCAGGATATTTTGCCAAACAAGTAGGGATCTGAATGTTCAGATCCCTTAGATATGAAAATGGTTATGATCTCAGGTTTGGCGCAATTAATTTACGTTAGCAGTATTTGTGTTAACTTCACCCGAGACCACAGTTTTAAAAGCGGTAATTAAAGCGCAATTGGGCATTACGCTCTTTGCCAGGCATACCACCTAAGAACATCGCCTTTTCGTAGTACACTTTGTCGAATAAGTTATTTAACTTAAGTTGTACACCCCAGTTCTCAGCTTGGTAAGCAATACCCGCGTCAAACACGGTATAACTTGGTACATAACCGTCAGGAATACCAAAGGAGTTTGAGTTTGTACTGCGTTCATCAACATAGATGCCGCCAAGGCTGAATTCAATCGGGCTTTCACTGGTAAAGGCATAGCTTGAATGGGTTAACCAAGCACCCGCTGTAACATATGGTACACCTTTTTGTCGCTCATCATCGTTATCTTGATACACCGCATTGACATTTAACTTCCACTGCTCATTTAAATAAGCATTTAAATCAAGTTCAATACCGTTTGTTTCTTCTTTACCATCATAGAAGTAGCGCGGTACATTCGGTGCTGAAACACCTTCATCAAAATCTGGGTTGTTATAGCGTAAATTAGTGCGACTAGATTCAAATATCACTAATGATGCAACCAGTTGATCATCGAGTGCTTTATAACGCATACCAATATCATTACTGATAGATTCTGAATCTTTACGGTCACTTTCGTTGCCGTAGATAGTGCCAAGCACACTGTAGGCGGTTCGGCCTTTTGCGTGGTTTACAAATATCGACAAGTCGTCATTTACAAGGTAGGTTGCACCTAAATTATAAGTCATACCACTATCAGAGGTATCTTGCTCTGGCGTTGGCTCAGCGGCACTTGCGCGGTAACGCGGGTCCACACCAAAGTGCGCATAACGCTGAGTGATTTCATTAAACGCCACACCAATACGCGTAGTTAAACCAAAGCCAAAATAACCGACGTGTTGAATACCTAAGCCCCAAGCACTGACTTCCTTGTTGTAGTTAGCGGTTTTTAATGGATCATAATCTTCGAAGCTACCAGCGCCCCAGTTTGGGTTACGAATATCAAAAATATACGGCAATTGACCACGATAAATTGTGTTGCCATCTTTATCTTTAATTACTTTATCAGCGTCATAGATTGAATATTGCTGAAAGCGAATATCACGGTCTTCATAATTCGCATTGACTAATAATTCGTTGTCGATATCACCAATTGAAAAATCGTAACGCAAATCAGCAAAATATTGTAACGATTGTTCGTTCGCTGCGACTTTTCGGTATTCTTGACGCCTTGCTGCAAATGGGAACAGCTCACCGTCTACCACAAGTGGTGCGCGTGGATCGGCATTGATGGTGCCGCGGCGGTTCCAATACACATAGTTATAGGCGCCGGTTTGGCGGGCAAACCCCGAATCGTAGTCGCGGTATTGTAATTGTTGGTTAAAGTAGAGGTTATCAGTGATGTTAATATTGTGTGTTAGTTTTACACGGAACTCTTCGCCTTCATTGTCTTTTGCCATCGGTGAAATAATGCCGTTATGACCAAAGGTGTAAGGCGTTAAGCCATCATTGGCAGCAAGTGACTCTGCCAATTGCTGTCTTTGTGCATCGCTTAGCTGAATACCAACCCCGTTAGGGTCGTTTACTAAGTCAGTCCAGCTTACGTCGCCCGCGCCTTTACCGCCGACCGATTCGGCATTATAAATACGAATAGGGTGACCGATTGAGTCAACTGCAATGCCATCTTTAATATAGGCAGTCGAAAGCATTATATCGTGGCTGTCACTAAACACGGTAAGCTAGGTCGTCGGTGATTGCAGCTGTTGAATCAAGTTCAAGCGCATAGGTATTCCACTGGCCTAAATCCGCGGTCATGGTGTGAGAGGCTTCAAACTCTGGCTTTTTCTCAATTAGGTTAATAACACCGCCAGCGCTGCCCATGCCGTATAAACCGGTTGCAGGGCCTTTTAATACTTCGATGGACTCAACATTGGTCATTGAACGGGTAGGGTTAAAGGTGTTGCCAAGGCCTGCGCCACCATACATGCCGTCGTATGTGTAGTTAGCACCAAGGCCACGGATCACTAAATTGTCGCCAATGCCGTAATTGTTACCAGCTTGGGTTACACCACTGATGTTTCTGATAGCATCTTGTAAATTATCGATAAGTTGCGAGTTAAGTTATTCACTGTCAACCACCACTACAGCTGCTGGGGTTTCCATTAACGACATATTCGATTTAGTAGCAAGACCCGAGTTCAGTACCACCTTATTTTGGCGGCCATAAACACTGACAACTTCAATATCGTCGTTGTTTTTAGCTGTTGCTTGGCTATTAGCAAAAGCCACTGAAGTTGGTAAAAGCGCTGCGCATGACAGAGCAATAAGCGAGAGATTAAATGATTTCATTGTTTAGATAATTGTATTTACAACTAAGATGCAAATGATAACTGTAATCATTTGTTATATTCAGTCGTTCAATGTGACATTTAACATTAATAAAAGTAACGGTTAACGTTATTAACAAATGTGCTTATGGCGTAGTCAGATTGACTTACGGTTACAGGCAAGGTTTGGTTGTAAAAACCACTATTTGCAAAGGTACAACAAGTCGGTATGTGTGAAAACGATAAAGAGGATGCGTGGTGACAAAAATGATTTAGACCTAGATACATAAATTTATAGTTACGCCAACCATAAGAAAAGTAGAACAAAATTTTGTTTTATCTGTATTTTGGATTTTTAACCCCTTATACTCCCGTCCCCATATAAATTACATAAACTCAAGGATGATTTTAAGTGCGCTCGCTTCGTTTACTTTCATATCTTTTTTTTCTATCCGTACTGACCGCTTGTGGAGGCGGTGATTCTTCTGCTCCTCCGCCAAAGCCACCTATTGCAGATTTTGATGGTGATGGTATTGCGGACTCTCAAGATAACGATGATGACAATGATGGTTATTTAGACACCGAAGATGCTTTTCCAATGGATAGTACTGAGTGGTTAGATTCCGACTCAGATGGTATTGGTAATAACGAAGATACCGACGATGATAACGATGGTGTGCTGGATGAAGATGATGCATTTCCACTTGATGCTAATGAATCAGTTGACTCTGACTTCGATGGCGTAGGGAATAATTCAGATGATTACCCAAATGATCAGTCGTGTTATTTGCAAACAGATGGTAACGGCAGCACGTGTTATTTAACCTTGTTAAAACAACAAACGAGTGCGCCGATTATTCGAGGCTCGAATGAATATATTTATTTCACCTTGAGCGATACATCACAATTACTTGCTTTAAATACTGAAAATCAACATTTTGACACGCCGCTCAATTATGATAATGAATTTGAATTAGAAGACTTTGTGATTCACCCAACACATGAACGCATTTATTTAAAATATGGTGATGGCTCAGTTAAATACTTCGATCAATCTAAAACATTAAAGCCAAGTCAATTTACGCTTACGGCTGAGCAAAAACTTGTTGTTGCGGGACCTTATTTGATCGTGTCTGATATGAATTCGGTATTGGTTTACGATGTAAACGGGATAGAGACTGGCTCTGCTCGAGTTCCTTATAATATCCAGTATGGTGTTTGGAATGAACAGAACTCGACGTTCTTTGCATCATTAGGCTACTCAAACCAAGTACATGCCCTCGGTTATTTTGAATTAAACAGCGATGGCGAAGTCACTATCGGACGTTATGAATACCCAAGTAGTAATGTTCTTCCAAACACCCATCTGTTTATTGAGTTGAATGATTCTCGGTTAATGTTTTTATCTGGAGAAGTTTTCTCTAAGGAAGGTCTGAGTTATGTTGATAAGTTAGATATTAATTTATTCGAAATGATTCCGGTGAATGACGAACAATATCTTTCATCTCGTTATGTGGCTGGAAATACAACCTTTAGTTGGTTGGATAATGAATTAAACCTAATTGATATGCGTGAGCTAGAAGGTGCGCCAAAGGTGATATCTGGTCACAATGGTCAATTTACACTTATCACCGAAACGATAGACCACTTTAAGGCTCATAATTACGATTTAACAAATGACGTTGACGGCGACGGTATTTCGAACGAGTTGGATGCGTTTCCGATGGATATTGCTGCGTCGTTAGATACGGACAATGATGGTTTTCCGGATAGTTGGAATGATGGTTATTCGCAAGTTGATTCAACTACTGGTTTAACGCTAGATCTATACCCAGGTGATAATGCGTGCTGGTTAGCGGAGCATGATAATGGGCTGGGAGAGTGTAACTTTGGTGCTACTATGCCGAGTTTTACTCCTGAAAAAGTGGAAGCTGATGCAGATGGTATTCTTTACTTGTTCAGTGAGGAACACAGTACGGTGTACAGATGGTCATCTGAAACACAAAACTACTTGAGTCCAATCAAAATTGAGACTGGTTTTATCGGCTCAGCGCCGATTGACATGGCTTTCTCTCAGTCACATCAACGCTTGTACTTCGGATATCAAGATGGGCAAGTTACTTTCATTGATATTGAAAATCCAAGTATCGAACTAGATTTAGTGCAAATTCCTAAACAAGTAGGTGGTGTAGCGATGGCCGGCAATTTTTTACTTGTTCAAGGAGGTACAGGTTCTTGGTCTTCACATTATATATTTGATAAAAATGGAAAAGAGACCGCAGCTAATCATTTTAGTCACTATTCTGACGATTATGCGTGGAATGCAGATAACGAACGAATGTATTTTTTCAGTCAACGCATGTTTCCTAATGACTTGGAATACGAGCAAATAGATCAAACGACAGGTGAGATTGTTGACAATGGAGACTCTCCGTATCACGGTGAATTTCGGATTTTGCCGCCAGTAAGGGTGTCGAATGATGGAAGGTTTGTTTTACTTGGTAGTGGTGATATCTACGATGCCGATACTTTGAATTGGCAAATATCGGTAGATGCCTTAAACGATGCAATTTGGCTAAGTAGCGGGGAACTTGTTACTGTAAATGCTTTGAATGAAAGTACATTTACTCTTACACGTCGAACGAGTGATTTAACAACTATTGAACTAAGTGATTACGAGGGGCAGTTTATTCGCATAATAGCGGCTGCAAATAAAGTTATCATTATTTGTGAATTAAATGGCGAACTTACCTTTATTGAATATGTTGCAAATAATGACACCGATGGTGACGGCGTTGATAATTTAACCGATGCCTTCCCGATGGATGTTGCAGCATCTTTAGACTCGGACAACGATGGTTATCCTGATGAATGGAATGATGGATATTCTGAGGCAGACTCTACCACAGGATTAACGTTAGATAGTTTCCCAAATGATAGTGCATGTTGGCTATTAGAGCACGACAATGGCCAAGGGCAATGCGATTATGCTGCGACAATGCCGAGTTTTGTTCCTGATCTTGTATTTTCCGATAGTGTTGGCGGTATCTATTTATACAGCGAAGAACACAGTAAAGTGTTTCGCTGGTCTGCACAGTCTAATGCATACACAAACCCATTAATTGTGGGTCGAAAAATGGGGCTATCAACAGCTGCACCAAAAAAAGTTGAGCTTTCACATGCGCATAACCGCTTATATTTTGGTTATGAAAGTGGTGAGATTACCTATGTTGATTTAGCAAATATTGGCCCAGAAAAACGATTCGCAAATACTGTTCACTCAGTGAGAGGCATCGCATCAGTTGGTAATCATGTGTTAGCGCAAGGTGTAAGTGGTTCTGCGGAGACAATTTACATTTTTGATGTTGATGGAAATCAAACGGATTATAAAGACTGGCACTATTATTCACGAGTTTATGCGTGGAATAAATATAATAACCGTGTTTATTACTTCCGAGATAATAGTTCGCCCAATGATTTAATGTACTTAGAAATGGATCAACAAACAGGAAGAGTAACTGAGTCGGGTGAAACGCCATATCACGGAGCTTATAGTATAAGACCACCAATCAGGGTATCGAATACTGGTCAATTAGTATTGCTTGGTAGTGGAGACTTTTATGATGCAAATACCTTGGAGTGGCATAGTGTAATTGATGCATTCAGCGATGCGCTTTGGTTACCTAATGGTGAATTAGTTACTGTAACTATTACTCAAGACAATGTATTTGTGTTGGATCGTCACAATTCACGCTTTGATACAATAGAAAGTCTGAGCTTTACTGGTCAATTTATTCGTATAGTTTCTACTGATAATCGCATATTTATCGTGAGTCGGTCTAACGATGACATTTTGTTTACCGAGTACCTTGTAAATAATGATACCGATGGAGATGGTGTAAGTAATATCTTAGATGCTTTCCCAACTGACCCAGCTGCATCAGTAGACTCTGATAATGATGGATTTCCAGATCAGTGGAATTCGGGCTATACAGAAGCTGATTCAACAACTGGCTTAACACTTGATATTTTCCCCCAGGACAGTGCCTGTTGGTTAACGGAGCATGATGATGGACAAGGTTCATGTGATTACGGCGCTACCATGCCTATTTTTGTTCCAGATCAAATCGCGTCAAATGGTACTGACCATCTTTACTTGCTCAGTAAAGAGTATGGAAAAGTTTATCGTTGGTCTTCACAAACTCAGTCATATACAAATCCAATTCAAGTAGGCAAAAAGTCAGCTATTTCATCTGTTTCACCCAATAAGATGGCTTACTCGCCTTCTCATCAACGTTTGTATTTCGGTTATGAAAGTGGCGAAATTACTTATGTTGACGTAACGAACATTGGCCCTGAAATGCGGTTAGCGAATACTGCATCGGCAGTAAATGGACTTGCATCAGTTGGTAATTATTTACTAGCGCAAGATGCTAGCGGTTCTTGGGAGTCACACTATATTTTTGATAGAGATGGAAATAAAACAGATTACAAAGATTGGAATCATTATTCGCGTGTCTATGCTTGGAATGAGCAAAACAATCGCGTTTATTTCTTCAGTGACGGTACATCACCTAATGACCTTCATTTTGAAGTGATTGACCAGCAAACCGGAAAAATAACTGGGGAGGGTGAAACCCCTTATCATGGAGATTACAGCATTAGACCTCCAATACATGTGATTAACCAAGGTGATCATGTTTTATTAGGTAGCGGTGATGTGTATGACGCAGATAGCATGCAATTTGTAACATCGCTGACTAACACGAATGAAGATGCTGTGGCGTTTTCTGATGTGTTTGTAGTGGCAAACTCCAATTCAGAACTAAAAACCTATGATAGTGCATTTTCTATTATCTTAAGCCAGCCTGTAAATGGTGAGCTGCTTGCCATTGAAAAGCATCACGAACAGCTTGTCGTCGTGTCACGCATTTCAAACGAACTACACTTTGAAGTTATCAACTATGGTGATTCAGACGGCGATAATATGCCAGCATGGTGGGAAATAAAATATGGGCTATCTGATGATAATCCAGACGATGCGCTGGGCGATTTAGACAATGATGGACTATCAAATCAGTCCGAGTATTTGTTTAATACGTCACCTATCGAGCCAGACACCGACAATGATGAACTAAGTGATTTTGACGAAATCAATAGTCATTCAACCAAGCCATTGGTATTTGATACTGACGGCGATGGGCTAGGTGATGGTCAAGAAGTCTTAACAGTTGGATCAGATCCGTTAGTAATTGATACTGATGGTGATACATTTAGCGATGGTGATGAGGTATTAAAATACAACACAGATCCGCTCGATGCTGACGCTAAGCCAATCGCAATTAGTGCTTTTACTGAATCATTTGAACAAGGTATCGACAGTGCATTTTGGCAAAATAGTAGCGACAGTGCTCAACCATGGCAATTATCAGATGCGCAGGCAAGTGATGGTACTAGGAGCATTCGCTCAGGGGAAATTAACCACAACCAACAATCAGGTATCACCTATTCAGCGTTGTTAATGGCAGGAAAGTTAACATTTGATGCTAAGGTATCTTCAGAGAGCTGCTGTGATATGTTGAAGGTATATCTGAATGACGTGTTTCAGCTTTCAATTAGCAGCCAAGCAGATTGGCAGAAAGACCTATCTATTGATATACCGCAAGGAGAAAATAAAATCGAATGGCGTTATACCAAAGATTCATCGGTTGCGGAGTCAGATGATGCGGTTTGGATTGATAACATTAAGTTTGTGGGTCAAATAAATTAGGGTGTAATTTAAACCGTTATATAACACTAAAAGCCGCAATCAGTT
>NZ_JAKFZO010000020.1:0-77890 GCF_021654175.1 Pseudoalteromonas sp. MMG024 | reverse complement strand
TAAATAGCGCCTTTTTTAATATGTTTGCTTGGTATTAACCTGTTTTTACATCCACTTTTAGTTTTAGCTTTTGTCCAGGTTGAATGTACTCATTCTTGGCAATGCCATTCCATTTCATAATGTCCGATACTGACACTTTATACAAACCCGCAATGCGCGCTAACGAATCACCTTTTCGTACTTTATAGGTAATGGTGCGTTCAGTCACATTACCAGCTAAGGTTGAACTGGTTTTTTGATAAACCGTTAACTGCTGGCCAAGACGTAAGGTCGCGTTTTTGCGTAAGTTGTTCCACTTCATTAAGTCTTTGGTTGATACTTTATATTTGCGACCAATTTTCCACAGGCTATCGCCACTAACGACTGTGTGTGTAGTTTTGCGGTTTGCTTTGTTGTTAGCTGCAATACGCATTGGACCGCTTAATAAGTTATTGTCTATTTGGCCATTACTTAATGGCACAAACAGTTGTTGACCAACGCGAATAGTGTTGTTGCTCAATTTGTTTAGCGTTTTGATGCTAGTCGTGCTGGTATCAAATTGCTTGGCGATTTTTGAGAGGCTATCACCTGATTTTACTGTGTATTGCTGCCAACGAATGCGATCTTTAGCATCCATTTTGGCAAGTTGTGCTTTGAAGCCATAAGCTTTATCTGCTGGCACAAGAAGCTTATGCGGACCGGTTGGATCGGTTGCCCAACGGTTAAATGCGGGGTTTAACTTATACATTTCAGTCACTGGAATGTCGGCCATTTCAGCGGCTTTTGCTAAGTCAATTTGACCGCCAGTATTAACCAATTCAACAGCAGGCTTATTATCTATTTTTTTCCACGTTACTTTAAACTCGTCTGAGCGCGCAAGTAAGTCTGATAACGCTAGCAGTTTAGGTACGTATTGGGTTGTTTCTCGCGGTAAATCAAGCGACCAAAAATCAGTTGGTAACTGCTTTTTACGGTTCTTTTTAATCGCACGTAACACACGGCCTTCACCTGAATTATATGCAGCGATTGCATTTAGCCAATCACCATCAAGTGTTTTGTGTAAATACGTTAAATATTCAAGTGCAGCGCGAGTAGACTCGGTAATGTCACGGCGACCGTCGTACCACCAATTCTGCTTTAGACCGAAACGCTCACCTGTGGCAGGCATAAACTGCCAAATACCAGAAGCACTGCGGTGCGAATAGCCAAATGGGTCAAATGCGCTTTCAACAATAGGTAATAACGCTATTTCAATAGGAATTTGACGCTTTTCAACCTCTTCCACAATGTAGTGAAGGTAGGGAGTACCGCGTGTGGAGATACGATCTAAATATTTTTGGTGCTTTGCGTAGTAGTTACGCTCGGCAACTACGGCACGATTTTGCGGCACAGGTATCGAAAGCTGATAGCGAATTCGCTGCCACACATCGTCAAATTCAGGGATTTGTTCAATGACTTCTTGCTCTTCTTCTGCAAGTGCAAGCACTGTTAATGCATCATATACGTCTTGTGAGCTGGCAACTTTATAGTTTGGCTCTGCCGTATTTTCTGATTGAGATTGATTTGTCGTTTGACAGCCCACAAGCCACACACTGGCGCTTAGGGCAATTATTTGCTTATAAGTCATTAATACAAAATACCGAGTTAAAACGGAACGCCGAATAATACCGATCTTGGCTAAAAATTGCCAATTTCATTTATTTTTATCATTAATGGATAAATAGATTTAATAATTGTCCTTTAGTTCCCTTAAGGCGGCAAAAACACTGACATCGTTTATTTCGGTAACTGAGTTTTTAGCTAACACGCTGGTTCTTACATTATGTTCATGAGTGCGTAAAAATGGGTTTATCGCCTTTTGCTCTTCTATTGTGGTAGGCAATGAAATATCACTATGTTTGGCAAGTTCATCGCGATAGGCAACAAGCGTATCATTGTCTGGCTCGATATATGTAGCGAAATCTAGGTTGGCACGTGTATATTCATGGGTGCAATAAACCTGTGTTGAATCGGGCAGGGCTGCGATACGTAAAAGCGACGTCAGCATTTGTGATGGCGTACCTTCAAATAATCGACCACATCCACCATTAAAAAGTGTATCACCACAAAAAATCATGTTTTCATTATAATACGCAATATGATCAAGGGTATGTCCTGGCACATGCATAATTGCTAAGGTTAATTGTAATTCATCCAGAGTTATAACAGCGTCATCTTCAAGTTTATGGGTAATGCCGCCGAATGGGCTGTTGCTAGGGCCGTAAACAGGTAAACCACCAAACTTCGTAACCAGCTTTTCAACCCCGTTAGTGTGATCCCAATGATGATGGGTAATTAAGATACCTGTAAGCGACAATGTGTGCTCGCGGCAAAACGCTAAAACGGGTTCCGCGTCACCTGGGTCAACCACATAAAGCTGTTTGTTGTCTTGATTAACCAATGCCCAAATGTAATTGTCGTTAAACGCGGGAATGGGAATTACTTGTACCATATTCACTTGCTCTGTTATGTTTACTCTGTAGGCTATCTCTCATTATAACGAGGCAAAGACTTGAAACCAGCGCTAAGTTTACAAAATACCATTCAACCCCATTCTTGGTACGATTTTCCTCATGGCGAATACTTAAAACAAGAAATCGAGCAAATCTTCACGCCATGGTTAAACCGAATTTTTGGCTATCACTTGCTCAAAATAGGTGAGCTGAGCGCTGAGTTAGATACCTCGGCGTGTGTTATTAAACACCAAGTAAATGTCGCAAACTCGAGTAAAGCCGGAGTAAGAGCGCACATTGATGAATTACCTTTTTCTGAACAAACAGTCGATGGCTGCATATTAAGTCATGGCTTGGAGTATTTAACCGACCCACACCACTGCTTACGAGAAGTGCATCGAGTATTAATGCCTGGCGGCTACTTAGTGCTTAGCGGGTTTAATCCATTTAGCTTTTGTGGCTTGGCGCGCATACTGCCTTTTGCCAAGCAAAAGTTACCGTGGAGTGGGCGCTTTTTTACCCCAGCACGAGTAAAAGACTGGTTACATTTATTAGGGTTCGAAGTGGTATTTGAAGAACGAGCGATTTACTCATCGCTTGCTCGCGGTAAGCGGCTATCGCGTTTTGCAGCGTGGCAATCGTTTTGCCAACATTATTTAAAACCGACGGGTAGTGTATACGTGATTGTGGCAAGAAAACGTGTTGCGCCATTAACGCCGATTAAACCAAAATGGCATGCTCGTCCGCAATTTAATCCAGCGGTAAGAGGTGTAGGGCTCAGAAGCACTCCTCGAAATGCTTCTATTAGCTCAAAACGTGAATCTAGTTAAACGTTAGCGGTATTTTTAAGTAAGTGGTGTCATTGGCTTCGGCTTCGGGAAAGTGCCCCGCATTGATATTTACTTGAATGGCAGGGTGAATCAATTTTGGTACCGCTAAATCGGCATCTCGCGATTCGCGGGTTTTCACATAATCGTGTTGGGTAATGCCGTGCTTTAAGTGCACATTATATTGTTTTTGCGCCTCAACACTGGTAACAACACTCACTTCGCGACCATTTGGTTGATAATCATGGCACATATATAAGTGGGTATCGTTACCAAGCTCAAAAATGCGTTGAATTGAATGATACAGTTGGCTGGCATCTCCGCCTGGGAAATCGCAACGGGCAGTGCCGCTATCTGGCATAAACAACGTATCACCAACAAATGCACTGCCATCGACAATATAGGTGACGCTGTCGGGCGTGTGTCCTGGTGTAAACATCACGGTAACCGCTTCTTCACCTAAATAAAACACTTCGCCATCGTCAAATAAATGACAAAATTGGCTGCCATCGGTTGGAATATCGAAGTTAAATACCTTATTAAAATGCTGCTGCACTTGCGTAATGTGCTTGCCTGTCGCCACTTTTGCACCGAGTTTTTGCTTAAGGTATTGCGCGGCAGATAAATGATCTGCATGGGCGTGTGTTTCTAAAATCCAATCAACATCTAAGTGGTGGCTATCAATATAATGAATAATCGAATCAGTAAACTGGTAGCTGACGTTGCCCGACGCAATATCAAAATCAACAGCGGCATCGATAACCATGGCTTTTAAGCTACGGTTATCAAATACCACATAACTAATGGTTGAAGACTGTTTGTGAAAGAAACTTTCAATGGTTACATTCATACTAGTAAAAACTGGATATATCAAATATGGAATAAGATATATCATAGAGTAATAAAGAGATCTAGCTTTGCGCTACGAATCCAGTATCTTCAAGCAAGTCGCTACTTTCTGCGGCCTCTCTGGCTAAGTCGTCAACGCGTTCATTTTCCGCGTGACCCGCATGGCCTTTCACCCAGCGCCACTCAACGTGGTGTTTTGAATTGGCAGCATCAAGGCGTTGCCATAGATCTTTATTTTTTACATCTTGCTTGCTGGCGGTTTTCCAGCCGCGCTTTTTCCAGTTGGCAAGCCAAGATTCAATACCTTGTTTCACATATTGACTATCGGTAGTGAGAATAACCTGACAGGGCTCTTTTAATGACTCTAAGCCAATAATCGCTGCGAGCAGTTCCATGCGATTATTTGTAGTTAAGGTATAACCTTGACTCAACTCTTTTTCATGACCTTTGTAGCGAAGTAGGGTGCCATAGCCACCTGGACCTGGGTTGCCCAGACATGAACCATCAGTAAAAATCTCTACGTTTTTTTGCACAGTTTGCCTTTAAATTATGTAGAATGAAGTTATTAACATAACAAAATTTGTGATTTGGCGATATGGCTCACAGGCAAATAGTACTGGATACTGAAACAACGGGTATCGACCCTAAGCAAGGGCACCGCATTATTGAAATCGGCTGTGTTGAATTAGTAAACCGCAGACTCACCGGAAATAACTTTCACGTTTACATTGATCCAGAGAGAGATATTGAAGACGAGGCGATTTTTGTACACGGTATTACACGCGACTTTCTTGCGGGTAAACCTAAGTTTCGCGATGTTGCGGCAGAGTTTTTAGATTACATCAAAGGCGGTGAACTGGTCATTCACAATGCGGCGTTCGACGTTGGCTTTATGGACCATGAGTTTGCACTACTTAGACAAAACTACCCCAAAACCCACGACGTTTGCCAAGTACGCGATACCCTTGCGATGGCGCGTGATTTGCACCCGGGACAAAAAAATAACTTAGATGCACTTTGCCGTAGATACGATATTGATAACTCGAAACGTACCCTTCACGGCGCATTGCTCGATTCCGAGATATTGGCTGATGTGTATTTAGGCATGACAGGTGGTCAAGTTAGTTTAAACTTGGCCAACCAAGAAGGGCAAAGTGGTGAAAATAGTAAAGGGATCAGACGACTTTCATCAGATAGACCTCGATTAAATGTCATATTTGCCGATAACGATGAACAGAGTGCGCATATCGAGCGTTTAAATTTGGTTAATGATAAAGGTGGCCACTGCCTTTGGCTTACTGAGGAAGCATAATGAATAAATGGTTGTTGGTTGTTTTAAATTTATTTGTGATAGCGAACTGCTTTGCAGCACAAAACGAATTAGAGGTAATTCAACGTAACAGCGACCAAAATGAGCTCAAAATCTTCGACAATCGTTTTCGTATTGACTATCAAGTTGACGAAATAACGCTTCTTTTTTTCCGCGAAAAAGGCACTCCCGCGGTCATTCTCGTCAGACCCGATGGCAGTAAAATTTACGCGACTACTTCATTGGGTGATATGAACATTGAGTGGTTTGACGATGAAACATATGACATTGTCAAAATCAAAAACCCAATGCCGGGACCATGGCAAGCGATTGGTAAAATTCTGCCTGAAAGTAAACTAATGATATTAAGTGAGATTGAGTTACATGTTGATCCACTTCCGCCACTGCTATTTAAAGGTGAAACAATTAAAGTAACAGGGCGTTTAACGAATGGCGGCAAACCTATCGAAGAAGGGTTGTTTCGTGACTTAGTAACACTGAATGTGGACTTTGTTAGTACTAATAACAAAGAGTATTTGAATTTTGGCGCAAAGCCTGTACCAATTGCAGAATTGCTGGATGATGGTAAAGGTTATGATGAGAGGCCGGGCGATGGCGTGTTTACAGGGGAATTTGCACTTAATTTTGCATCTGGCGAGTGGCAACCTGAATATGAAGTACGTACCCCTATATTAAGTCGCAGCCTAGTGAAAGAGCCGATCATCATTGAGCAAGTTCCCATTAGCTTTGAATTTACTGAAGCCACTGAAGGTGAAGAGCACCATCATTTAGCGATCAATGTTAATACTGAGAAAGTAGCGCCAGACTCACTCATTTTTCAAGGTACTATTTTTTATCCTAACGGTGAGACGCAAGCATTTAATCTAGAAGCACAAGATAAAGCGGTGCGCGAACTCAAATTGGTTAACTATGATTGGGGTGTTTACGAAGTCGAGTTGACATTATTTGGCAGTAATATTAATGGCCGTGAGTTTGTTATTAATGTAGGCAAACAGGAATTTGAAATTGATAAACCAATTGAGAAAGTACCAGAGCAGGAAGCGCCATTAGTACCTGATGTGGAACTCGAACCTGAATTACCACCAGAGCCAGAACTCGATGTTGAGCAAATTATCATCTGGGCTGTGGTGGGTAATGTGCTTATTATCTTAATTGGCTTTATTGTGATCCGTGTATTTATTCAGAAAAAACCGTTATTAGGCGGCTTGATGAGTAAATTGAAGAAAAACAAAAAAGACCAAGAAGAACAAAAAGTAGCGGGTTCTGAGCAGAAATCAGACAGTTCAGATGAAATTTTGAACCTTTCGTTGCCAGATGAGTAAAAAAGCGAGAAAAAAGCAAAAAAACTATTGACTCTTAAAGGGGTGATTCGTATTATTCACGCCGCTGTCAAGGAGCACTGAGAGTCAAATCAAAAGTGAGTCATGACAGGTTTGAAATGGCGCGGAGTGGTAGTTCAGTTGGTTAGAATACCGGCCTGTCACGCCGGGGGTCGCGGGTTCGAGTCCCGTCCACTCCGCCAATTATTTCAAACGTTACTCTTTAGGAGTGGTAGTTCAGTTGGTTAGAATACCGGCCTGTCACGCCGGGGGTCGCGGGTTCGAGTCCCGTCCACTCCGCCATTAATTTAAAGAGTAGCCATTATTCCTTCGCGGAGTGGTAGTTCAGTTGGTTAGAATACCGGCCTGTCACGCCGGGGGTCGCGGGTTCGAGTCCCGTCCACTCCGCCATTAGGAATAAAACAATTTAAAATGATATATGCTGCGGAGTGGTAGTTCAGTTGGTTAGAATACCGGCCTGTCACGCCGGGGGTCGCGGGTTCGAGTCCCGTCCACTCCGCCACTTATATCATTTAAAAATTTGCTCAGCGGAGTGGTAGTTCAGTTGGTTAGAATACCGGCCTGTCACGCCGGGGGTCGCGGGTTCGAGTCCCGTCCACTCCGCCATTAGCAAATTTATCCCCGATGCGGAGTGGTAGTTCAGTTGGTTAGAATACCGGCCTGTCACGCCGGGGGTCGCGGGTTCGAGTCCCGTCCACTCCGCCATTTTATATTCCCCTAATAAATTTTCATTATAAGCTTTACGCTTTGATCCTGATTTTCTTTCTCTAAGTCAAAAATCTATTTCACCATTAATACTCTTAGTAATTTCACTCTGTAAGTTCTAGCTTTTCCATTATCACTTTTATTTTTTAGCCCTATTATCAACACCGTGTGTGAGATAAATTTATTATTTTACTAACGACTAACGACTAACGACTAACGACTAACGACTAACGCCCTATTTTTTGTGATTAATTAATCCAATATTCAGTTTCCCAGGTTTACGCTATGGCAAATTTTTTTGGGAAAGAGAGTAATGAAAAAAGTTGTGATATTCACGCTTGCTGTTGTTGGGATTTTGATTGCAATGTGGCCTGCAGGATTTGCGGTCGGTTACCAGGTCAAAGAACGTGAGCTATGCCAAAAGGTGAAAGGTAATAAAGTGCTTTTCAAATTTACTGCTGGTGGCATTATGCGAGGCGAAACTGCTGAAGGCACTTTGCGATCTAGTTTATATGTTGATGGTTTGAAAAAGGGCATGCTGTTTAGCTTGAAGCAGTGTTTTGATAACACGCAAAACTAATACTCTCAATATCAGCTAACAATCGATGGCTTTTTAACATCCAGAGGTAACAACGCCTGTATTTGGGGTTGTGCCATCTTCTTGGTTGTAATAAAAAGCATAGCATTCGTCACTAAGACGCAATCCTTGTGGCCAAATAAGAATAAGCCCTTGTGCACCGTTTGTAGCAAGAGGAAAGCCAGGTGCAGTTTGTTGCCTACCCACGCCGCATAAACTATTTGCCGTGCATACAGCGCTTGCTGATGTAAATGGAATTTCTTTGCCAATGTTTAAAATGTAACGCCAAGCGCCATTCCAGTAACCTTCAACATAGCCGTTGTAAACCAGTACACTAATGCCAAGCTCATCGAGCTGAACATTCCCATTTTTAACATCTTGCACTAACGCTTTCGCGCGAACTTGTTCTGCGGTGGCTTTCATTGAAGCGGCTGTTGCTTCTAACACACTAATGCGTGATGCTTGCTGCAAGTTTAAAAACTTAGGTGCTGCAACGACTGCAAGTAGGCCTAAAATAACAATCACAATGATCAGTTCAATAAGTGTAAAGCCATGGTTTTTCATTGGTGTATTGCCTCTGATTACTGTGATATTTTCTGGTAGTTTATAGTATAGCCAATCATAAGTCTTTGACTATAAGTGCATAAATAAGCAAAATGTGCACACCAAAACGCATTCAAGATGAAAGGGAAGGTCGTTTGTTTCAAATACGCAGTTTAACCAAACTTTATTTTGATAAAGTTGTGTTCTCAGATTATACCTGCCAATTAACTTCTCAGCGTGTCTTAATTACCGGACCAAATGGCCTTGGTAAATCAACACTACTAGCCATTCTTGCAGGATTGGAATCATTTCAACAAGGTGAGATTTTACTGCAACAGCAAAGCGCCGCCGCCCGGTTTTTACAAACGAATGTCGCTTTAGCGAGTGATAAAATTATCTTTCCAGAGTTTTTAACGGCTAAACAAGTCTTAGATTTAACTCTTATGCATCAAGAGTGTGACAATCTTGAAAGCTTGGTTAAGCGCTTTGGCTTTAATGACTTTTTAAACACTAAAGTGATTAATCTTTCGAGTGGTAACCTTAAAAAGCTTCAACTGATAAATGCGTTTATGCGCAAAGCCTCAGTGTTGCTATTGGATGAGCCCACTGCGGCACTTGAGCACAAAAGTGTGCCTGTGCTACTGGCGTGTATTGATGAGTTTGAGGGACAAGTGATTTTAACCAGTCATGAGCCAGAGCCATTTTTACAATCTGGATTTGAAGTACAGGCGTTGATAAGTGCGTAATTTTTCATTTTTCGAATATCGCATTGCGGCTTTTCATCATTTCATTGCTGAACAATTAGGTCAATTAAAGCAATTAGGCGTTATTTTAGCGCTGTTTATGTATACCGCTTTTCCAGCACTTATTCTGCTAATTTACCTAGCGCTTGGCAAAGTTATGACGCAAGACCCAACGTTAAGTATTTTATTATCGGTTGCATTAATCGTTATGCAAAGTGAGCTCAGTGTTGCATTGAGCAAAGGTGCGCTTGATGTAAAACACCGCCTTTATCAACGCTCATTTGCGAGCAAAGAAATGCGCGTGTTATGTGATTATGCGTTGGCTTTAGCCGGTAATTTAGTATTTATATTGAGTGTGCCTTTATTGTTGTCGTTAGACTTGAGCAAATGGCAGCAAGGCCTTCATTTTGTACTGTTTAGCATTTGTGTGCTCGGCAGTGGGTTTGTTGCCACCCTCAAACCTACACGAATAAAGTTATATGTAATTACGGTCATTCTGTTGTCAGTGCTATTTGATTTAAGCTTGCTTTGGTTGTTAAACAGTTATATTGCACTGCTAGCTGGCGTTGCATTTTGGCCAAATGACTTGTTTTTCAAACGGCTGACGAGGTTTAACCTCGGTTTCTGGGTCAGTTATCATAGCCATGCATTTGCCGAAATTTGGTGGCGTGTATTAATGTTACTTGCCTTATGGGTATGTGCAAATGTACTGAATCTACAACGGCCAGATTTAGGCTTTTTTGTTCATTGTTTTATTTCGCCGTTTATCGTTTACATTGCTTCAAGTCAGCAACTTAATCAAAACGAATGCGTATTACAGTACAGATTGTGGTTAAACAGTTTACGCAATGCAAATACGTTAATTTATGGCCAATATGTTGTGCCTATGAGCTTAGCAGTGATTGGGTTAATGAGTTTGCAATTGATTGTAGTGAGTTTGCAAAGCTTAATTATTTTTGCCATCGCTTCGGCGTTAACAATTGCGTTTGCTAAGTATAAACCAACACACTATGCCCTTGGTTGGTTTGTGATTAATGGCTTAATGGTAACGATTAACTATTGGGTGTATTAACCCATAAATACGGTTTGACAGCGTTCAGTTTAGCACTACCAATTGCTAACACATGGATCAAAGTCAGGTTCGTTACTGAGAGTGATCGCTTGTTCAACAAGGTAGCGAGTTGCATCTACCTCATTACTGTTTTTAATAACCTGAATATAATTCTTAAAGAGTTGCTCACTTTGCCACATAAGTTGCGTTGCGAGGCTGCTTTGAGTGAGCAGTTTTTGAAAGTTTTGAGTTTTTTCATTTAAAAACGCGATTTCACTTTGGTCATTACGTACTTCATATGCCTTTCGTTGCAACGCAATGCCTATTGCTGTTGAAATTAGGGTGCTTTGGCTTTGTTCTAATCGCTCACCAATATTAATACAGGCATCAAGTAATCTAACTTCATCTTGCGTTACGTTACTACAGGTTTTGTTAATTGTGCTGAAACTTGGAGTTGGCGCGGCTGCGAGAATACTTTCAACACCGATAAGAAATAATAAGTCATTATTGATATTCAGCTGATTGAGCGCTTCATCGTAGAAATAATACGTTTGTTGTCGATATTCATTGTAATCTTGTGCATTGGCAGCGTTGTTAATTGCATTTAGCGTATGTTGTGGGTCTTCTTTCGGGTCTATCAAGCTGGCATATGCTAACCAGCTCGCGCCATTATTGCGATCAGTATTAAGCGCTGATCGAATCGTTTGTTCGTCACAGACTTGAGTTGTACACGCCAGCAGTGTGTGATGAGCAAGATAGCGGTTATTTGGATATTCACTAAAAAGGGTGATTAAAGGGTGGGGCTGTTCAGGGTTTTGCGCGTAAGACAATAAAGCATGGGTAATTTTACTTTCAAGTGTGACCGCGTTGTCTTTAAGGGTAGCAAGTAATGTGTGATTATCGAAAATACCATGGTTGTTACTTACCTGTTTAGCGAGCTGCTCAAGCGCAAAAAAGTCAACGTCTTTGTCATCACAGAGTGTTATGGTTTCTGAAGAAATGTCACTTTCAGATTCATTTTGTGTTGTGTCATGTTGTTGCTGCTCTAAAGTATCGGTTTGCGGCGACAGTAACGTCTTGGTGTTGGTATCGTTATTAATTTGCGAAGATGTGTTAGTTTGAGATTGCACTGAATGCGTGAATGATTCACTTAATGCTATGTATAGTCCAGCTAATAATAAGCCAGCAGTGATACATGCGAGCAAAAATTTATTCATGCCAATCCCTTAGTGTTATTTTTTTGCTAATGGCATAAAAAAGCCAGCTAATGCTGGCTTTTTATAACACAATCAAATTGTTAAGCAATGCTTAAGCAGCTTTTACCTTTTTTACAGAGTGGGCTGCTTTGCCTGCCAGTAAATCTGCAGGGTCAA
This sequence comes from Pseudoalteromonas sp. MMG024, assembly GCF_021654175.1. Classification (NCBI taxonomy): domain Bacteria; kingdom Pseudomonadati; phylum Pseudomonadota; class Gammaproteobacteria; order Alteromonadales; family Pseudoalteromonadaceae; genus Pseudoalteromonas; species Pseudoalteromonas sp. MMG024. Next base: position 66,081 of record NZ_JAKFZO010000020.1, on the reverse strand, counting down.
AATCATCTACATTGATAACTTGTAAACGGCCAACTTCAGCAGCTTTTAATTGCTCAGCTTCATCACTTGTAATTGCACCAAGTTCAAGTCCCATCTCTGCAACTTTATCAAGGGCAAAGAATGGCAGCTTATCGCCTTTGGCGCGACATACTTTGTCGAAGATAGGTTCAACAGCAAGAATGTCTTTTAGCGTTTGCTCTTGGCGACCAATTAAGTTTAATGGCTCGTTAGTAACATAAATATTATGTGCTAAACGGTCGCGCGTTTCGCTTGGTGTCTGCAGTAAACGTGCTACCTTTTGCTCTAATTCGTCAGTTGGTTTACGAATTGGACGACCCCAAGGGAATAACACTAGCTTTAAGAAACCACGAAGCGGTGCAAACGGCATGTTGTTGATAAGATCAGCAAGTGCGCGTTGGCAAAGGTATAAGTGGTCTTGACAGCTCCACTGAACAAGTGCGAAGTCCTCTTTACGGCGACCTTCATCGTTGTAACGCTTAAGTGTTGCTGACACTAGATATAGGTAGCTTAGTAAGTCACCTAAACGTGCTGAAATACGCTCTTTACGCTTCAGTGAACCACCAAATACCGCCATACAAATATCAGACATTAGCGCAAGCGATGCACTGTAACGAGTTGCAGTGCGGTAGAATAGTGCTGTTTCATCATCGTATGGTGTTTTAGTAAAGCGTGCGCCTGTTAGGGCAAGCCATGCAGTACGTGCGAAATTCGAAATGGTAAAGCCAATGTGGCCCATAAGTGATTTATCAAACTGTGCAAGTGCTGCTTCTTTGTCTTCAATGTTACATGCTTCAAGCTCAGATAATACAAACGGATGACAACGAATCGCGCCTTGACCATAGATAATCATATTACGCGTTAGGATATTTGCACCTTCTACAGTGATGGCAATTGGCGCACCTTGATAACCACGACCTAGGTAGTTATTTGGACCTAAACAAATACCTTTACCGCCGTGAATATCCATAGCGTGTTTGGTTGAATCACGCATTTGCTCTGTTAGGTGATATTTTAAAATAGCAGAGATTACTGATGGTTTTTCACCTAAATCAACCGCACCTGTCGACATAGAAACTGCCGCGTCTGAGCTGTAAGCATAACCACCAAGTTTTGCTAATGGCTCTTCGATACCCTCCATTTTACCAATTGGTAAACGGAACTGACGACGAATACGGCTGTATGCACCACTTGCGATTGCTAGCGCCTTAATACCACCTGCTGAGTTTGAAGGCAGTGTAATTGCACGACCAACTGATAAACACTCAACCAGCATACGCCAGCCTTGACCAGCCATTTTCGCGCCACCGATGATGTAATCAATTGGTACAAAGACCTCTTCACCTTGCGTCGGACCATTTTGGAACGGTACGTTAAGTGGGAAGTGACGGCGACCAATTTTAACGCCAGGTGTATTTGTTGGAATAAGGGCACAAGTAATGCCTAAATCTTCTTTATCACCTAGTAATCCATCAGGGTCACGTAGTTTAAATGCAAGACCAAGCACAGTTGCAACTGGCGCGAGCGTAATATAACGCTTGTTCCACGTTAGGCGCATACCTAACACTTCTTCACCGTTCCATTCACCTTTGCACACAATACCAAAATCAGGGATTGAGCTCGCATCGGAACCTGCTTCCGGTGAAGTAAGCGCAAAACACGGAATTTCATCGCCTTTCGCAAGACCTGGCAAGTAGTGGTCTTTTTGTTCTTTAGTTCCATAGTGTTGTAATAGCTCACCTGGACCTAATGAATTAGGTACACCAACGATAGACGATAATAGCGTTGATTTAGAAGTTAGTTTTTGCAGCACACACGATTGTGCAAATGCAGAGAATTCTAGACCGCCATATTGCTTTTTGATGATCATGGCAAAGAATTTATTATATTTTAGATATTGCCAAACATCTTGCGGTAGGTCGGTTAGTTCATGGGTTGCTTCCCAGTCATCTAACATGGCGCATACTTCTTCTACTGGGCCATCGATAAATGCCTGTTCTTCGGCAGTTAAACGCGGAACTGGGTACTGGTGCATTTTTTTCCAGTTTGGGTTACCGCAAAATAGGTCTGCTTCCCACCATGTTGTACCTGCATCAATCGCTGATTTTTCTGTGTCGCTCATGCTTGGCGTCACTTTTTTAAATGCTTTGAAAATAGGCTCAACAATGTATTGGCGACGAATACTTGTCACCGACAGTGGAATAGCAATTGCTAAGAAAATTAGCCAGCTGATCATAGCGAAAGCGCCCATAAATGAGCCAATCACCAATACCGCAGCGGCAACGGTTAAATGGGTATGCCAGTTTGCTCTGTGGTAGCTAGCAATCGCTAAGCAACCAAGCAAGCCGAGTACGAATAAAGCAGTCATAGTTATTATCCTTGTAAGAGGTCTGACCAGATTCTCTTTAAGATTAGCTTTTCAGTACAAGAGATTCAAGACAAATTATTGGTTTTTTGAGCGTACAAATGTGCACTCAAGCAGTCTATTAATTATAGCTAACCACATGAAATAGCTATGGCTTTCATAAAATAATTGTTAGTATTTTGTCAGTAAACTTATCTATTTGTGTTTAAAAGGAATTAACATGCTTTCGGTCATCCATGACAAGATTAATTCATTTGCGTTCATTTCAATTAAATATGCACTTGGCTTATTTATTGGTATTGCAAGTTTTTTGCTAATAGTGGCTTTTGTTCTTGGCTATACTAATTTGCCATTAGGAAATTATATGCACGCAAATGGTTTGATCTCTTATGCGTTTGGTATGTTGTTTGGCGCGGTAATTTCAGCGGCTGCCATTTGGTTTCTCTCAAAAATATTAAAAATTAGCGAAGTTTCAGTATTTTGTTTGTTATCTATACCTGCATACTTTGTTTTACTCTCACTGCCAAGAGAAGCGTCAACAGTGTTAATTGCTTTGGTCACGAGTTTGTTTACGTGGGCTGGGTTTTTATTTCTTGATAATAAAGCAATGCTTGAATACCGAGAGCTTGAAGATGAAACGATTTAGTTATTATGTATTTACGTTATTAGCAATCGCAATTATTGGGCTGTTTGTTATTAAACTACCAAACGGTGAAACTGTATTTTCTGTAAATGATCTACTGGATTCAGTGAAGCGTGTTAAAACAATTATTCCTAACGACATTGAATTACCAAACATCAGCACTTTGCAGGAAAAGCAGGTGGATGTGTATATGTGGGTTGATGAAAAAGGCGTTACACATTATTCAGATATGCCAATAGAAGGCGCTAAGCAAGCCGAACTACCTGAGATTACGGTGCTACCTGCCGAAAAAGTTGAATGGCCAGAGGCACAGTTGCCAGGTGATAAAACGCGCAAACACAAAGATACCGATAAAAGTTATCTCGAGCGCGTTAGTACATTTAAAACAGATGCAGAACTTGCTAAAAAGCAACTTGAAATGCGCGCAAAACAACAACAAAAAGTACTCGATAATCTCTAATAGATAGCCTTTAGATTACTTTAACTCAGTTTAGATTATGGTTAGAATTAACTAAATTTATTATGGGGTTGTGCAATGTGTGAATTGCTCGGCATGTCAGCGAATGTGCCAACGGATATTTGTTTTAGCTTTTCAGGTTTATTAGAGCGTGGCGGTAATACAGGACCGCATAAAGATGGTTGGGGTATTACTTTTTATGAAGGTAAAGGATGTCGTACTTTTAAAGATTCTGAACCTAGCTGCACGTCTGAGATTGCCAAATTAGTAAAAGCGTACCCAATAAAAAGTTGTTCGGTAATAAGTCATATTCGTCAGGGCAATCGCGGTCGTGTGTGTCTTGAAAATACGCATCCCTTTACGCGTGAATTATGGGGCAGAGAGATCACCTATGCGCACAATGGACAACTTTCGAACTATCAAGACCTAAAGCCCGACTTTTACAAGCCTGTGGGCAATACTGACAGTGAGTTGGCGTTTTGCTGGATTTTAGATGAAATTCGTAAAAAATACCCGAAGAAGCCAAGTGATATGAAACCGGTTTTTCGTTATGCAGCAAAATTAGCAATTCAGCTGCAAGAAAAAGGCGTGTTTAACATGCTACTCAGTGATGGTGTATACGTATTAGCGGTGTGCTCGAACAATTTACATTGGATCACGCGTAAAGCACCGTTTGGCGAAGCGCGTTTAATTGATGCAGATATGATTGTTGATTTTAAAACAGAAACCACACCAAATGACATCGTGACGGTTATCGCAACCAGGCCACTTACCAATAATGAATCGTGGCACAAAATGAGCGGTGGTGAGTTTGTATTATTTAAGCTAGGCGTGCCAGTATAGTCTCTATTGATATCTCATTTTGTCGATGAAAACACGTGATTAACTGCGCCGTTTTCTATCGAAATAAATGAATTAAAAAAGCAGCGAATGGTCGCTGCTTTTTTGTTTTAAATAGATTCAAAATTACTTTTTAACTTCGTAACTTTTCAATTGTACGTCAAATTGCTCTACGCCTTTTTCACCTTTCCACATGCGCACGAGTAAATAATCCATGCTTGGCGCAAACCATGCTAAGGCCTGGCGTTTATCGCTGTTGTAAACGCGCTTGGCTTTGATTGTTTCGACATTACCATAAGGCAGTGTAATGGTTTCTGTACCTAAAATCTCAAACTTATAGTGGCGAGCTTTCCCCTTTTTGTCGACGATAGGGTAATCAAATACTTTTTTCCCTGCCATTAAATCCAAACGCATTTTCGCTTGATAAGTCATTAAATCTTGTACGCCAGTTTCCCAGTTAATTTCAAGCGGGTACTTTGAGCGATTCGACATCACTTGCTTGTTGTCGTGATTGAAATTTAATGTGTACTTGCGATCAGGACCCGTTCCGGTACGTTCCATCACGTAGCTTAGCGGCTTTATATCACCATTCGCACAATGAAACTCGGCGTGTTCGGAGCGTTTATCATTGAAAATCATCCATTTGATATCGCTTTTATAGCTTAACTCGCAGCCTTGTTCTGATACATTTAGGCGGCGAAATGCACTGCCATGACGTTCACCTTGGCGTAGAATGTCGTATTCAGCTTGATATGAATGAAGTTGTGTTGGTGTTGCCGAAATAATTGGCGAGAAAAGGGCGCTGGTAAGTACCGCACCCATAAGAAATTTAGATTGTAGCGCCTTGCTTTGGAATAACTTGGCCATCAAGAACTGCATTATCTGTTTCCATTGTTAGTCGTTTTTCACAGAACCACTGAACCACCAAAGGATAAATAATGTGCTCTTGTTGGTGAACACGTTGGGCTAACGTTTGCGCTGTATCGTCCGACTCAATAGCAACTTTGGCCTGCAAAACAACAGGACCGCCGTCTAACTCTTCGGTAACGAAGTGTACGCTAACTCCATGCTCTTTGTCTTTTGCGTCCAATGCTCTTTGGTGGGTATTCAGACCCTGGTACTTAGGCAACAAAGACGGATGAATGTTCAACATTCTTCCTAAATAATTTTGCACTAAGCTTGGAGTTAGGATACGCATAAAACCAGCTAATACAACTAGATCTGGACTAAAAGCGTCAATTTTATCCATTAACGCTGCATCATAGTCTTCACGGCTATCAAATGCTTTATGGTCAAGCACTAGTGTGTCTATGCCGGCATTTTCAGCGCGGGTAAGGCCATAAGCATCTGGGCGGTTAGAAATAACCGCACAGATTTCACCATTAATTTGACCCGCTTTTACCGCATCAATAATGGCTTGAAGGTTAGAGCCGCTACCAGAAATTAAAACGACGATTTTGCTAGTCATTAGATAATTTCTACTTGCTCTTCGCCTTGGCTAGCAGCTTGGATTTCACCAATATGCCATGCATCTTCGCCTTGTGCCTTTAAGATTTCTAAGCTTTGCTCAAGCTTATCTGCAGGCACAACTAAAATCATACCAACACCACAGTTAAATGTACGGTACATTTCGTGTGTTTCAATGTTACCGTTTTCTTGTAACCAGTTGAAAACAGCAGGCCATTGCCAGCTATCACCTTTAACCACTGCTTTTGCAGATTCAGGTAATACACGTGGAATGTTTTCCCAGAAACCACCGCCTGTGATGTGTGATAGCGCGTGAACGTCAACATCTTTTAGTAGTTCTAAAATTGATTTAACGTAGATACGCGTTGGTTCCATTAGGTGCTCACCTAATGTTTTGCCTTCAAACTCAGCATTTGTATCAGCACCAGACACTTCCAGTACTTTACGGATTAATGAATAACCGTTTGAGTGTGGACCGCTTGATGCAAGCGCAATTAGTTGGTCGCCTGCAGCTACTTTAGTGCCGTCGATGATTTTTGACTTCTCTACAACACCAGTACAGAAACCTGCCATATCATAGTCGTCACCTTCGTACATGCCAGGCATTTCAGCAGTTTCACCACCGATAAGTGCACAGCCAGAAAGCTCACAACCTTTACCAATGCCCGTTACTACGTCAGCAGCAACATCAACGTCTAGCTTACCAGTTGCGTAGTAATCTAAGAAAAATAGTGGCTCAGCACCTTGAACGATTAAATCGTTCACACACATAGCAACTAAGTCGATACCAACTGTATCGTGCTTTTTAAGGTCAATTGCTAAACGTAATTTAGTACCAACACCGTCGGTACCCGCAACAAGTACTGGTTCTTTGTAGCCAGTTGGTAGTTCACAAAGTGCGCCAAAACCACCAATGCCGCCCATTACTTCTGGACGACGAGTTTTTTTAACTACGCCTTTGATACGTTCAACTAATGCGTTACCAGCGTCGATATCTACGCCTGCATCTTTATAGCTTAAAGATTGTTTCTGTTCGCTCACGGAAATTCCTTAACGGTTGCATGTGGGTTGCATAAAAAATTGCGCGCATTTTACCTGATTTCGTGCGTTGCTACCACATTTATTGCAACTGGATGAGGACATTTGTCCAAGAAGTTTAAAGAAGTGTAGGGTGTGGCTCTCAAGCAAACAAATAATCGCTTGCTTGAGAGTAACTTAGAGTGTGAGGGCGCTTAGGCTTCGGCAATTAAGATGGCACGAAGCGGAGCAGGGTAGCCCTCGATGGTTTTATTTACATCGTTTGGATCCAGGAAGTCCGCGAGTGACTCTGTGGTCATCCAATCGGTTTTACGCTGTTCTTCAAGTGAGGTTTGGTCGTTGTCTACCACACGTATATTTTTAAAACCAACGCGCTCTAACCACAAGGTTAATGCTGCGGTACTTGGGATATACCAAACATTACGCATTTTTGCGTATCGGTCAGTTGGCATTAATACGCTATTTACATCACCTTCAACCACTAAGGTTTCAAGCACTAACTCACCACCAGGGCGTAACTGTGCTCTTAGTTGTGACAAGAAATCAATCGGTGAGCGACGGTGATATAACACACCCATCGAAAATACCGTATCAAACGCTTTTAGTTCAGGTAATTGCTCTACGCCTAACGGTAAAAGATGCACATTAGGGTCTGGATTAAAGTGTTTAATCGCTTGGAATTGGCTTAAAAACAGATCTGATGGGTCAATACCCACAACAAACTCTGCACCTGCACCGCGCATACGCCATAGGTGATACCCCGAACCACACCCAATATCCAGTACTGTACGATTGGTTAAATCTGAGATATGCGGTAATAGACGATCCCATTTCCAGTCACTGCGCCATTCAGTATCAATATGCAAGCCATGAATGGTAAAGGGGCCTTTACGCCAAGGCATCATGCGCTTTAGCAAATGCTCAAGCTGTTTTGTATGTCCTTCGCTTAGCTCAGATGCGTCGCCAAACTCTACTTTATCTTGAATGTTAATGTGCTTGGTATTTGACTCAGGTAAATTTTTAAGAACTTTTTCCCATTTCGGCCAATCGCCATGTTGCGCTTCGCGTTGCCAGTGGCTGAGCTGCGCTGGCAGTGTTTCTAACCAAGGACTTAATGGTGATTTTGCAATTGCTGCGTAAAAGTCAGTAAACCAGTTATTCATTTCTAAACCTATTATTTAATTGCAATCATTGAGCAGAAGTTAAAACACTGATACCACACTTGGGTATGTTGAAAGCCAATCTCTGATAGGCGCTCAAAATGTGCATTGAGTGTTTCCGGGCGCATTACATTTTCAATTGCGCTGCGCTTTTGACTTATTTCAAGCTCTGAGTAACCGTTTGCACGTTTAAAATCGTGGTGAAGGTCAATCAGCAAATCATCCACTAAGGTATTTTCACCTTTCACTTTTTCACTCAGTAGTAACACGCCACCGGGTTTTAAGCCTTGGTAGATTTTTTCTAACAAGGCAAAACGCTGAGGCTGCGGAATAAACTGCAACGTAAAGTTGAGTGCCACCACAGATGCATTGCTTATTTCAATTTCGTTGATGTCGGCTAATTCAACAGTGACTGGTACATCAGAACGGAAGCCCTCAAGGTGAAGTTTACAGCGTTCAACCATTGCCGCAGAATTATCAACCGCGATAATTTGGCAGTTTTGCTTGTCGATATTACGGCGCATGCTCAGCGTTACCGCGCCAAGCGAGCTGCCTAAATCATATAAATTGGAATTGTTTTGCGCATATTGTCCCGCAAGCTTGCCCATTGTGCTTACAATGGTTGCGTAGCCAGGCACAGAGCGCTGGATCATATCTGGAAATACCTCAACAACGCGTTCATCAAAGGTAAAATCTTTAACCGCTTGTTGGTTTGCGTAAATATTGTCTTTACTCACTTGCGTGATCTCTCAAGCTTTTAATCGGCATATTTTACGTTTTTTCTTGTCATTAGTCAGTGCCTTCATACAATCATTAATTAAAATTTTGATGTTTTTAGTAAAATTTAGTTTTCTCTTTTGTTAATTAGGTGTAGTTTGCTGTCTATACTCAATATAGTTGCAGTTCTAGGGTCTGTTGACCTTTTAAGTTCGTTTTTGCAGCAGTTTGATTGGGTTTTATACAAGGCAGAGGCTGCGTAGTATAGTTGTTCTATGTAAGTCAGCCGATAACACAGTAGAAAACCCAATCAAGCGTTGCCGAACGGTTCTTTTGAGCGCACTTTTCTCATTGTTGCTCGATATTCGCTTAGATTGCTAGGCCACACATCGAGCGCCGCGATAAAAGCACGCTCAAAGAGAACAAAAATAGAACAGCAAAGATCAACAGACCCTAGGCAGAGTAAGAATGAGAAAAAATAATACAATCAGTACCGAAGATATTTTAGCGACCTTATGTAAATCCGTAACCGAAGTGCTGTCGGCGGCAACCAACAATAAAATCGCCTATTCTGCCATGGTGCAGAAAATAACACGCACCTGTATGCGTCCCGATATCGGCTGCTTTGTGCTGTTTGACGGTGGCTTTACTGGTCTTGTTGTGAAAAACTTCACGGCGCAAGCTGCGATGGAAATTTATGGCGACTATATGCGTAATATGGGTATGCCAGAAAGTGAGATTGCTAAGAGCCACTTATCAGACGACGTGTCAAATGTGCTTGGTGAACTTATGAACCAAGTTGTCGGTGATTTTACCAATAAGGTACGTGAGCAATTACATACATCCATTACGCAGAACCAGCCAAAAATGATGGCAATTAATAAGCAAGTTCAAATCTCTGTTGATACCACCATGGATAGACCGCAAGCACGCCGCGTCACGTTTACCACAGAAGATCAAAATATCTTTTACCTAGAACTCGCAATGGATAAAACCGAGTTTATAAAACTGCATGATTTTGATATTGCTGAAGCCGTTGATCCAGACGATATTATTGCCAACGAAAAAGCAAAGCCAACAAAAAAGAAGACAGAAGTAAAATCATCGGCAAACGATGATATTGATGACGACTTTATGGCAGACCTTGGGTTGTAACACCTTTTACCATTTTATTAAGGCCTCATTCGTGAGGCCTTTTTTGTATCTGCAGCTAAATCATTGTTCCTCATAACAAACTTAGTAAACAACTGTTAACAGGTGGTTGTTTATTGGTCATTTCTTTAATATTTTGTACCTAAAATAGATAAATTCAAAAGTAAGTTATGAAAATTAAAGTCGTGATTTTAATCCTAGTGTCTCTCGTTGTGGGTGCAGCCTATTTATACGGAATATCTGATGAGCACACGCAGCCTGCTCAGCAAGTTGAGTCTGTGGTTGTTGCCACAGAACAGCCTAGCGAATTAGTGCTCGCCGCTGGCACTTTAGGGGCAGGAAAAGACGTTACCACGGATGAAATAGAAATCACAGTTCAGCCAGCAAAGCCACAAGGCGCCGACATGCCTGAGCAAACAAAAAGTCATTACAGCAATATCATAAAATCGTCACCAGAAGCAAAACACTATTTAGCCGATGCTGGGCTTATTCCTTCTGATTTAAACGGTGAGCACTATGTTGAATTTGATCTCGACGCGTTACGGGCGCTTGAAGAGGGCAATACGTTTGATATGGCAATACCACAAACGGCTGAAGAATTTTCAGCGGAAGTCACTAAGGTAACGGTTTTCCCCAATGGGGATAAAAGTGTTCATGCCTTAGTGGTGGGTGGCGATGGGCGTTTTCATAATACCGTACTGACGGTTGGCAGTGACGCGCTTTATGGCCAATTTACGGTACCGTCAGGTAACTATGCATTTGAATCTAAAAATCAGCATGGTTGGATAGCCGCTAAACGTGATCTTTATAAAAATCATGTTGAGCATATGCCAAACCAAGGTGATAGCGATGACCACACGTCATCACATAATCATGACCCCATGTCGGTGGTCGATAATGGCAAATAAGCCAATCTAAAAGGGAAATCAAAATGAAGAAAATGGTAAAATCGGCTGCAGTAGCGGCAGCCTTACTTGCGTCTAACGCTTATGCAGCAACCATTGATATTGCAGTGTTATACACAGATGAAGCAGCGCGCAAAACGGGTAACATTAACACTAAAATCAACCAGTTAATCTCGTTTTCAAATCAGGTGTATAGCCAAAATGGCAATAACATTACATTACGCTTAGTAGGCTCTTCAAGTATTGGCAATGTTAGCGCACAGCCAACAGAAGGTATGCTACGTTCATTAACAAACAGTTCAAGCATTCAAAATTACCGTAACCAAACACGTGCAGATATGGTTGCATTACTGGGCACTAGTCAAGCTGTTGGTGATAATTCGGGTTTAATTTCATGCGGTATTGCGTGGGTTGGCCAAGGCAGCAACGGTCGCTTATACAATTCGTCAAGTGATCTAATGTATAGCATTACAGCGGTAGATTGTGGTGCTACGACCTTTGTTCATGAACTTGGCCACAATATGGGATTAGCGCACTCACGTAAGCAAGGTGATACGAGTGGTGGCGTGTATGTTGATGGCATGGGTCATGGTGTACAAAATGTATTTGCTTCAATTATGGCGTATCCGCATGTGTTTGGCAGTGCAACACAGTACGACTATTTTTCTAATCCAAATTGGAGCCTTGGTAGTTACCCGTATGGCGTAACAGGCCAATCATACGCGCACAAAACCGTAAATGCTGTGCGCGACCAAATTGCTAGCTTTAAATAATTTTTAAAGCATCCCTGTTAAGGAGAGTAAAAGTTCTCTCCTTTTTCACACAACACCATAAATAAGCGCAGATCCAATTCACATTCAAAATAGTTTGCTTGCATGTGGCAGCATAAGTTGTAAAAGCTCTTGTTATGGTCTTTTTCTTTAAAATGTGCGAGTTCATGAACGACTAACGCTTTTAAAACTTCTAAAGGGGCATATTTTAATTGATTTGCCACCGCGATATGGTGCTGAGCTTTAAGTTTTTTACCGTGTGCGTGTCGTTTAAAGGTATGCGTACCAAGTGCATTGAGCACCAAGTCTTTTCGCTTTTCATACCTTACCGAGTTCAATTTTGCGGCATTTTTCAAAAACTGTTGTTTTAGCGTGTTGGTATATTCATAAAGCGTTTTTTCAGAATTATATTGATGGCCGCTTGGGTATTTTTTCTTAAAGTACTGAATTAACTTACCTGAGCTTATCAGGGTGTTAACCTGCGCTTTTATTGGCTCAGGGTAACCGTTAAAGTAGTTCATGTACGGTGAGGTGTTATCGATTGCTGACATACATACCTAAAATAAGTCGTTTTGTTTTGCTTCTGTTTGCGCAGGAAAAGGCGCTAACACATTATGGTTAAAGCCACCATCTTGGCAAAACTGGCGCGCAAGTTGGGCTGAGTCGTGGTTGTCGGCAGTATGAAAAAATACATACGGTGTTTTACCTTCACTTTGCCATTGTTTTATTTTTTTGACCCAAGGCGCATAAAAGGCATGATTATTTTTTAATGTTGAACAGCCAACAAAACGGATAATCGGCTTTTCTCCGGTTGCGATAACATTGACAGGCACGCGTGGTTTTTTATTTTGCGCATCGATAATCGCATCTGTATTTGCAGGCTCAGAAAAAAGTGCTCGGGTATCCATTATAATGCGGTCAACATTGTGACGCATGAGTAGCTGATTAAAACGCTTTTCATTGTCGTCTTTTTGGAAAAAGCCAAGGTGTCTTACTTCAATGGATAATGGAATGTGCTTCGGCCAAATTTGAATAAATTGCTCAATTCGCGGCATGTAAGCGGGCGAACATGATTTGGGCAACTGCAGCATTACAGAACCTATTTTTGGCAGTAATGGGTCAAATAAGGTGAGCCAATCTTTGAGGTCTTGATTTATGCCTTCTAGCGCCATTTGATGCGAAATACGTTTCGGTATTTTAAAGGTAAAGCGAAATTCATCACCAGTGCTTTGATACCAGTTATTAATTGCTGTTGGCGTAGGGTCGGCGTAAAAGCTGGTATTGCCCTCCACAGTATTAAAAATTTGGGCATATTGCGAAAGCATTTCACTGTTTTTACAGTGGCGTGTGAACACACGACCTTTCCAGTGATTACTGGACCACTGTGGGCAACCTAAATACAGCATTTAGAAAATTATTTGATGAGCAATTTTTGTAGTTTATCAAAGACGGAATTTACTCTCTACACTCGCAATTTTAAAGCGCTTAAGTATAATTGGCGTTTATTTTTTAGTGATGACTAATTTCGAGCCGATTATGTGTTCGAAAAATTGATAAGTCTTTTACGGACAGGATAGATATGCGCTCTATATATTGCGGACAAGTAAATAAATCAAACGTAGAACAAACGGTCGAACTGTGTGGTTGGATCAATAAACGCCGTGACCTAGGTGGCTTAATCTTTATCGACTTACGCGACCGCGAAGGGTTAGTGCAAGTGGTATTTGATCCAGACGTTGAAGGCTTAATGGATACCGCTAACCAATTACGTAACGAGTTTTGTGTAAAAGTAACGGGTGTTGTACGTGCTCGCCCAGAAAGCCAAATCAACAAAGATATGGCAACAGGTGAAGTAGAAATTTTAGGTAAAGGGTTAGAGATCATTAACCGTTCTGAACCATTACCACTTGATTTTAATCAGCAAAACTCTGAAGAAATGCGTTTGAAGTATCGCTATTTAGATCTTCGTCGTATCGAAATGAGTGAGCGCATTAAGTTACGTGCTAAAGCGTCATCATTTGTTCGTCGTTTCTTAGACGATAACGGTTTCTTAGATATTGAAACACCAGTACTTACTAAAGCGACTCCTGAAGGTGCTCGTGACTATTTAGTGCCAAGCCGTGTACACAATGGTAGTTTTTACGCATTGCCTCAGTCGCCACAGCTGTTCAAACAGTTATTAATGATGTCGGGTTTTGACCGTTACTATCAAATTGTTAAGTGTTTCCGCGACGAAGACTTACGTGCTGACCGTCAACCTGAATTCACTCAAATCGATTTAGAAACGTCATTTATGAGCTCTGACGAAGTGCGCGCAATGACTGAAAAGCTGATCAAAGATATGTGGCAAGAGCTACTAAACGTTGACCTTGGTACATTCCCAGCTATGTCGTACGCAGATGCAATGCGCCGTTTTGGTTCAGATAAGCCAGATCTACGTAACCCAATGGAATTAGTTGATGTTGCGGATTTAGTTAAAGACGTTGAGTTTAAAGTTTTCTCAGGTCCTGCTAACGATGAAAAAGGTCGCGTAGCGGTACTTACTGTACCAGGTGGTGCATCACTTTCACGTAAGCAAATTGATGAATACACTAAGTTCATCGGCATTTACGGCGCGAAAGGCTTAGCTTGGATGAAGGTGAACGACCTTGCAGCTGGCGTTGAAGGCGTACAATCACCAATTGCTAAATTCTTAAGCGAAGAGGTGATCAGCCAATTACTTGAGCGCACTAATGCGCAAACAGGCGACATCATTTTATTTGGTGCCGACAAGCGCAATGTTGTTGACGAAGCAATGGGCGCGCTTCGTTTGAAAATTGGTTTAGATCTTGAAATTACTGACCTAACAAAGTGGGCACCACTTTGGGTTGTTGATTTCCCAATGTTTGAAGAAGACGATGAAGGCACATTGCACGCGGTTCACCACCCATTTACTGCACCAAAAGACGTTTCTGCGGCTGAACTAGAAGCAAACCCAGCAGCAGCGATTTCAGATGCATACGATATGGTACTTAATGGCTACGAAGTAGGTGGTGGTTCTGTTCGTATTCATAACAATGATATGCAACAAGCGGCATTCCGCATCTTAGGCATTGAGGCGCAAGAGCAAGAAGACAAGTTTGGCTTCTTACTTGATGCACTTAAGTACGGTACACCACCACATGCAGGTTTAGCATTTGGTTTAGACCGTTTAGTAATGTTGCTATGTGGCACAGAAAATATCCGTGACGTAATTGCGTTCCCGAAAACAACGCAAGCATCATGTTTATTAACAAACGCTCCAAGCGTTGCAAACCCAGATGCACTGGTTGAACTAGGTGTATCTGTGGTTGAGGCGGCTGACTAGTAATCGTTACCAAATCTAAAAAAGGCGCACGTTAATGTGCGCCTTTTTTGTTTGCTTGCAAAGGGAAACTAAACGGTAAAACGCGCGACATCTTGCTTCATATTTTGCGCATCGGTTTCAAGTGCATGACAATTTTGACTGTTTTCGCATGAATCAATAAACAATTGTTCAGCCGAAACAGAGATATTTTCGGTTGCACTTTCTACTTCCTTCACTGTGTACATTTGTTCTTGTGTGGCACCTGCAATTTGAATAACGCGATCCCGAATGGCATCGAGCGATTGTTTATTGCGATCCATACTTTCTCTCGCAGTATCAAGAGAGTCGTTCATTTCACTGGTGAGACTTAAACTTTGTTCCATTGCCTGTTCAGAACGAACCACTAGATCTTGCAATGTTTTAATCATTTTTCCGATTTCTACTGTTGATTGCTGTGTGCGTTTGGCAAGCGTTCTCACTTCATCGGCAACAACGGCAAATCCTCGGCCTGTTTCGCCGGCACGTGCAGCTTCAATTGCGGCATTAAGTGCAAGCAAGTTGGTTTGCTCAGTGATATCACTTATCACGCTCGTTACCCCTTCAATTTCACGACTTGATAGGGTTAATTCACTCATAATCTCGCTGGTGGACTCTACTTGTGACTTTAACAATCCCATATTGGTGTGTGTTTGGCTCATTACATCAGTGCCTTCACGCATATCTTGTTCCGCTTGCTCTACACTTGCCTCTACGTCAACACTGCTTTGGGCAATGAGCTCAACGGCTTTAACCAGTTCTGACACCGCTTGTTTGACTGCGAGCGTATTATTTTTTTGATCTTCAATTGCGGTTTGCGAACGTAAACTTAACTCGGCAGAGTGGTGGGCGCCTTTTTCAACGGCTTCACCTTTATGCTTAATTTCACGTACTATTTCTGCTGTGGTATCAATAAACTCGTTAATGCTGTCGGTAAACTCTGACAATTCATCTTCACCGTCTAATTCAATGTGTTGGGTTAAATCGCCATTGCCGTGGCTAATATCTGCCATTTTTTCATTGGCACTGTGTAGGCGATGAATAATGCGATAAGTTTGCCACAATAAAATAATTGAAATAACCACTGTGATAAGTCCAGACACCATTGCGCCTTGCTTTTTACTTACTTGCAATGTGTTAGAAATTTCAGCGTTAATGCCCGCTGTTAATTGGCTGAGCGTGGATTCTACTTGGTGAATGCTGCCTCGTAATGCACCGCGTAATCCTTCTTCTTCTGATAAACCTCGTTGTTTTAATGCATCAGCAAGGTTTGCTGCGGCATTTTCGAAGTTTGCAAGGGTGGCTGTGGCGCTTACGGTGTCATAAGTAGTGAGATAGGTTTTTACTGTGCTTAGTTTTTCTTGCGCTTGATTTTTGGCTGCAATATCCAGCGATGATTGAAAGTCGTTTTCAAGTAGTACGAGCCGCACCATAGAGCTTATTGCATTGGTGTCGCCAGTTGTTAGCACCGCTTCTTTTAATTGTGTTTCGGCTAAATTGAATGCCTGTCGCAATCCTTGATCTTTTGATAAGCCAATGCGCTTGTCGAGTGCCACTAAGGTAAGAAACTGAGTTTCGTATTGCTCGATTAAATCATGAGTATCGCTAAGTTGTAGCTTTAACGATGGAATGGTATCGAGCGCGTTGTGTAATGCATGAATGTTTTGCTTAATCAACACAATGCGCTGATTAAACTTATCAACATACTTTTCGTTTTTACGCAGTAAAAAGTCTTTTTCATGACGTCTGAGCATCAGCATGTTGTTGCTCAACTCTTTACTTAGCGCCAGTTCGCTTCCGAGTTCTGCCATTTGATTTGTTGAATACCAAATAAGACTCGCCATTACTGCCATAGCTAAAATAATTAGCGCCGATAGTGACAAAAATGATCGTTTGATAGACATGAACACTCCTTATTCATCAGTAGAATTGCTCGTAATTTAGTACGATATTTAACTATCAATAATGCTAGGATCAGTTTTTAATTCTTGCCACAAAAATGTCATATTAGCGGCTTTTTATCTTGCTTTGATAATTGAACTGAGCAAATAAATCACCTTTATCACGGTAAAAACGATGAGGTTGAGTTGTCTATGTATTGTGATAATGAGATTACAAACTACTTTCTAGCAGCTATTTGTAATCATTAAAGCGTTAAATTTGTTTGCGATATGCGAAGCGCGATTGATGCACACGTTTACCGAGTACTCAGACAAACGAACACACTAGAAAGCATAAAATACCAAAGCTCATATACTTTAACTGACGAGTTAACTTTTAAATCTAACTTTTGGCTAAATAAGTTATTTCCATTATTCCACTGGAAGTAGCCATATCACAGCGTTTTATCACATTGATACGGCTACCCATGGCAATTGTTATCATTTAATCTCGCCGTTTATCATTTAATACTTTACCAACAGTTACTTGAAGCACATTATGGCTGCGTTTTTAGTTTTCTCGAATGTAGGTTGTATGTATGCCACGTATTAAAACGCTAGATGTACTGAGAGGTTTTGCTGTGTTGGGTATTCTGTTTATGAATATTTACTATCATAGCGTTTTTGAATTAGGTTACGTGCCGCTTCAAGTCGCACCGCTTAGCGATAATGTGATTGAGGTGATAAATGCCTTTTTTATTGATGGTCGTTTTAGGGCCTTATTTTGTTTACTGTTCGGTGTAGGCTTAGCTATTTTGTATGATAAGCATGGTCAAGAGGATGCCTTTACGCTATTGAAGTCGCGTTTAAATTGGCTTCTTATTTTTGGCTTTATCCATAGCGTGTTTATTTTTTCTGGCGATATTTTGGTTAACTACGCACTAGCGGGGTTGATAGTTTATCGCGAAATCGGCAGTAGCCAAGAAGTGCTCTTAAAAAAAGCAAAAACTTATTTTGCTATAGGCTTTTCATTAATATTGCTGTTTGCGTTAATCCCAAACGAACCCATCTACCGCGATAGCGATGAGTACTTCGAAATTATTAACACCTGGCAATCAGGTTATGGCGAGCAATTAATTCAGCAAATTGTGTTTACCATTATTATGTTTGTGTTTAGCTGGGTGTGTTTTATTTGGATTACCGCAGGCATTGTATTGTTTGGTATTTATTTATATCGCGCCGATTTTTTCAATACGGGTTTATCAACAAAGCAATTGCTTGCATCTTTATTGGTGGTGATAACCATATCGAGTATCGACGCGCTGCTGCGTGTTAATTACGTTCACTTGGTTGAACTCACCATGTCCATTGCCACATTTTCAGGACTAGTGTGCGCGTTAATGTATTGCCATGTTTTTATTAAGTTAAATGAAAAGCTTACCGTATTAAACAGTATTTTTGCGCCTGCGGGACGTATGGCATTTACGCTTTATATTTTACAATCAATTGTCTTTGCGCTCTTCTTTCGCTATTTTTCACCTGAATTTGTGCATAGCGCAACGCGTTTAGACTATATCTACTTGTGTTTAATGTTCTCAGTTTTTCAGCTGGTATTTGCGTTTTTCTATTTAAAACTTTTTAAGTCAGGGCCAATAGAGTGGCTTTGGCGCAAAGCATATAGCGCAAAATAAGTTAAATTTTGTGCAACTGTGCGTAGTTTAAAAACTATTACTGGTAATCCATACAGTTATTAGTCATTATTAGTTATCACAAGAAAACATCGCAAAAGGTGTGCATTGGCAATAATACTTGGCATCGACCCTGGCTCTCGCTTTACGGGCTATGGTTTAATTAAACAGCAAGGTATGAAGTTTGAATACTTGGGTAGCGGCTGTATTAAAATGGGCGAAAAGCCAATGGCCGAGCGCCTTAAAATAATTTTTCAAGGTGTTACGCAGCTAATTGAACAATATCAGCCAGATAGCTTTGCGATTGAACAAGTATTTATGGCGCGAAATCCCGATTCTGCATTAAAACTTGGCCAAGCCCGTGGCGCTGCAATGGTGGCGGCTTCGCTTCAGTCACTTGAGGTATTTGAATATTCCGCAAGGCAAGTTAAGCAGGCAGTTGTTGGCACCGGTGGTGCTGATAAATCGCAAGTACAACATATGGTAAAGAGCTTTTTAAAATTGCCTGGTACACCACAAGCAGATGCCGCCGATGCGTTGGCAATCGCCATTTGCCATGGCCATTCACAACAACATTTAATCAAGCTTTCAGGGCAAGCGAGTAAAACAGTAAGAGGACGATTAAGACGATGATAGGGCGATTACGCGGAACATTAGTAGAAAAACAGCCACCGGAAATCTTAATTGAAGTGAGTGGTGTTGGCTATGAAGTGAATATGCCAATGACCTGCTTTTACAACTTGCCGAAAGAAGGTGAAGAAGCGGTTGTTTACACCCATTTTGTGGTGAGAGAAGATGCACAATTATTGTTTGGTTTTAACAATAAAACGGAACGTGCACTATTTCGTGAATTATTAAAAGCCAATGGTGTAGGGCCTAAGTTAGGTTTGGCAATTTTATCGGGCATGTCTGCCGAGCAATTTGTTGCCTGTGTACATAATGAAGATGCAACAAGCTTGGTTAAATTGCCGGGTGTTGGTAAAAAGACCGCTGAGCGTTTAGTGCTTGAAATGAAAGACAGGCTGAAAGATTGGGGTATGGATCTCTTTACTCCTTATACCGATGGTGCAATATTGGAAATGCAAGAAGATCCAACCGTTAAAGGGTGTGCACAAGATGATGCGATAGCAGCGTTAATGGCACTCGGTTATAAAGCAAATCAAGCAGAAAAAGCCGTTAAAGCAATTAAAGGCAGTGGCTTATCAAGCGAAGCGCTAATTAAAGAAGCGCTCAAGGCAATGATGTAAAATGATTGAAGCAGATAGATTAATAGAGCCCGAGAAAAAAGGAAATGAGGATGTTATTGATAGAGCGATACGTCCAAAGCTGTTGTCTGATTACCGTGGTCAACCCCATGTAAAGGAGCAGATGGAAATTTTTATTGAAGCGGCGCGCTCTCGTGAAGAAGCACTTGACCATTTGCTTATTTTTGGTCCGCCGGGTTTAGGTAAAACTACGTTAGCGAATATTGTTGCTAACGAGCTGAACGTAAATATTAAAACGACGTCAGGTCCGGTACTTGAAAAAGCCGGCGATCTTGCGGCGATGCTAACCAACTTAGAAGAAAATGATGTGCTTTTCATTGATGAAATACATCGTTTAAGCCCACATGTTGAAGAAATTCTTTACCCAGCAATGGAAGATTACCAGCTTGATATTATGATAGGTGAAGGCCCGGCTGCACGCTCTATTAAATTAGACTTACCACCGTTTACATTAGTTGGTGCAACAACCCGTGCAGGTTCTCTTACTTCGCCACTTAGAGATCGTTTTGGTATTGTTCAGCGTTTAGAGTTTTATTCAGTTGAAGATTTATCACACATAGTTAGTCGCTCTGCGGATTTCTTATCCCTTGAAATGGAAGATGAAGGGGCGGTTGAAGTGGCGCGTCGTGCTCGTGGTACCCCGCGTATTGCCAACCGATTATTACGCCGCGTGCGAGATTATGCGGAAGTGAAAGCCGATGGTGTCGTTACAGCTGAAGTCGCAGGCAGCGCCCTTGATATGGTAGATGTTGATAAAAGCGGTTTTGATTATATGGACCGCAAATATTTACTGTGTCTTATAGAGAAGTTTATGGGCGGCCCTGTAGGCCTTGATAATATTGCAGCGGCAATTGGAGAGGAACGCGAAACAATTGAAGATGTGATTGAGCCATATTTGATACAGCAAGGGTTTATTCAGCGTACGCCAAGAGGGCGTATTGCCCAAGAGTTTGCCTATAAACATTTTGGCTTTCCAATAAAAGACGCGTAACGTTAGTTTCGGTTAAATAATTAATAAAGGTCGCTTAGCGGCCTTTTTTGTTATGTAGCTTTCACTTTGTAACAGGTAATGCTTGTAAAACACTCTTTCATGTAAAGACGCTCTATTGCCAATCAATTAAATATAGCAGTTAGCAAAAGTATAGGTTACAAGTCGATTTGTTATTTATATCTGAGCGTATTTATAGTGGAATTAGTAGGGTTTTTATAAATTTTAGGCAAAAAAAAAGCCCGCTAGGGAGCGGGCAAACAACAAGTTGAAGGAAGTAATCCAGGGAACGCATTTTAAAAAATGCTACACAATGACAAATCAGTAATCACTGTGTATATGAAACTAGGGTTAGCACAGTGTGTGTGCATGTCCTCGTGTTTACAGGTGCTATATTACGGATTAGTGTGGTTTTCATCAAACTAGAAAAATTATTTTTTGATATAAAAAAAACTAATGTGACAGTGTTTTTTATTGTGTGTATAACCATCAGTTAATTAATTGTTAATGATTATACCCTTGTATTTAAAGGAAAAATAATTAAAGCGTAAAATTTGTTCTATAAGTTTTATTGTTTTGGTGATTTGTATATTTCAGGTTTTGAGTATTTATTCATATTTAGTGAATAAACGTTATGTTTTTGAATGTTTAGTGCGTTATAAAATCATCATTTAGTATCATAAAGTTAATTTGTGTGTTTTTTTTGTTCAGTTGACGTGATTCTTACTGTCTAGCCATTGTATGCAGGTATTAGTATGGTTAAACTAAATCTCATACTAACAAGGGAACTTTCCAAGCACTAAACGAACTAACCCTTGACTATCAATCATTTCAGGAGTGAGCAGTGGCCACCGAAATTTCAATTATTGACTTAATATTTAAAGCGAGCTTTTTGGTGCAACTTGTAATGTTGACTTTGGTATTAATGTCTATTTTTTCTTGGGCTATGATCATTCAACGTCGAAAAGCGCTAACAGCGGCAAAAACGAATGCTAAAAAGTTTGAAGACAAATTTTGGTCGGGTGTCGATTTAAGTAAATTGTATGCGGAACTGTCTGCCCGTAATGAACTTGATGGCCTAGAGGCAATGTTCACTGCTGGTTTTAAAGAATATGCACGCCTTGCAAAAAACAATCATGCATCACCAGGTTCTATTTTAGATGGCACGCACCGTGCAATGCGTGTAACGCTGTCTCGTGAAGTGGAAAAATTAGAATCAAGCTTATCATTCCTTGCAACCGTTGGTTCAATTAGCCCATACATTGGTCTGTTTGGCACGGTTTGGGGGATTATGACCGCATTTATCGCACTTGGCTCAGTAAAACAGGCAACATTACAGATGGTTGCGCCTGGTATCGCAGAAGCGTTGATTGCAACTGCAATGGGTTTATTTGCTGCAATTCCTGCTGTTATCGCGTTTAACCGTTTTTCACACACAGTAGAAAAAGTAGAGTCGTCTTACGGCAACTTTATGGAAGAGTTTTCTAATATTCTTCATCGCCAAGCTGTGGCAAAAGTGGAAGCAAACTAATGTACCAACGTAAAAAACGTCGTCCGGTCGCCGAAATCAACGTAGTACCTTATATAGACGTTATGTTGGTTTTACTTATTATTTTTATGGCGACAGCGGCTGTGATCACCCATGGTGTTAAAGTTGATTTACCACAGATGGACCAGTCGGAGCTTGTTGAAGCCACGGAAACACCGCCAATTGTGGTATCAATCGATGCTGATGGTAATTACTATGCCAGCATTGGTATTGATCCAGAAGCGCCAATGGAAGCGGTTGATATTGCTGCCCAAGTTAAATTGGCGTTAGATAAAGACCCAAAAACCCCAGTAATGTTAAAAGGCGATGGTAAGGTAACTTATCAAGAAGTGTTACTGTTAATGGATTTTCTTAAAAAAGCGGGCGTACCGTCGGTGGGATTGATGACGGAGTCTTTTGAGCAGTAATTATGAAAAACGACTTTAAATCTGCCCTGGTAAAATCATCAGCTTTGCATATTGGCATTATTGTCGCGCTTGTTATTGGCAACTGGTTACAGCCATCAACGCCACAAGTAATGGAAGTCACCTTAAATGCTCCCGTTAAGCCAGAGCAAAAAGCCGTTGAGGCCGTGTCGGTTGATAATAAAGCCGTAGAAAAGCGCATTAACGAACTAAAAAAGCAAGAAGCAGATAAAAAAGCGGCTGAGGCAAAACGCATTCGTGACTTAGAACGTCGTGCTGCAAACGCTAAAAAGAAGCGTGAAGAAGAGGCAAGACGTATCGCAAAGCTTGAAAAAGAGCGCGTGCGTAAAGAAAGAGAAAAGAAAAAAGCAGAAGCTGCAGCGCGAGCAGCGAAGAAAAAGCAGCAAGCTGAACAGAAAAAAGCGGCAGAAGCGAAGAAAAAAGCCGAAGCACTTGCGAAAAAACGCAAAGCTGAAGAAGAAAGACTGAAAAAAGCGGAGGCCAAACGTAAGGCCGATGCCGAAGCTGCGCGTCAAAAAGCACTCGCTGAAAAAATGATGCAAGAGCAACTTGCCGCGGAAGCTGCAGCGCGCAGTCGCGCTAAGCAAGCACAAGTACTTTCTGAAGTAGAAAAATACACCGCGCTTATTATCGCTAAAATCCAGCAAAACTTATTGTTAGAAGACAGCATGAAAGGCAAGCAATGTCGTCTTAACTTGCGCCTTGCGTTTAACGGTTTAGTAACACAAGTGGAAGCGCTTAGCGGCGATAAACAAGTGTGTGAAGCCAGTATTCGTGCAGTACGCAGAGCCGATACATTGCCAGTGTCTAAAGACAAAGCGGTTTTTGAAAAACTTAAAAACATTAACTTAACCATTAAACCAGATATTTAAGGGATAACATGATTAGCGCATTACAAAAATGGGCTTTGTTGGTTGTGCTATTAGTGAGTACAGCAGCGAACGCCGCTCTTGAAATTGTAATTACCGAAGGTGTCGATTCAGCACGCCCGATTGGTATCGTGCCATTTAAATATAGCGGAAATGGTATCGCGCCCAGCAACATTACAGACGTGATTGCTGCCGACTTACGTCGCAGTGGTCGTTTTAATCCAGTGGCGCCGGCTAATATGCCGCAGCAGCCAACAACGGATTTAGAAGTAGATTACAGCGCGTGGGTTTCTGAAGGTGTTGAAGCCATTTTAGTTGGTAGCATTACCGAACAAATGGGCGACCGTTACTTAGTGAGCTATCAACTAATTGATGTTATTCGCGGCCAAATTACAGGTGGCGATACAAAGATTTTAAGTAAAGGCCGCTTAGTTAATTCGGAAGACCATATTTTAGATGCGCGTCAAACCGTAATTGGTAGCGATAGTTTCCGCCGTTACGGTCACCGTATTAGCGATGTGGTATACGAAGCGCTTACCGGTGAGCGCGGTGCGTTTTTAACTAAAATTGCGTATGTAATTGTACGTGAAAATGAAGATCGTCCATATCAATTAGTGATTGCAGATTACGACGGTTACAACGAGCAAACGCTATTGCGTTCGAAAGAACCGCTAATGTCGCCAACGTGGTCACCAGATGGCACAAAGCTGGCGTACGTAACATTCGAAAATCGCCAGAGCCAGATTTATATTCAAGATATTTACACCGGTAAACGCGAGCGCTTAACAACCTTTAAAGGCATCAATGGTGCGCCACGATTTTCGCCTGACGGTAATAAGCTAGCAATGGTGCTGTCTAAAGACAAAAATGGTGCGACTGAAATCTATGTAATGGACTTGAAAAGTAAGAAAGCACGCCGCATTACAAGACACAGAAGTATCGACACTGAGCCAAGCTGGCATCCAAACGGTAAAGAAATCATTTTTACGTCGGAAAGGGCTGGTAATGCTCAGATTTATAGCGTAAATTTAGCAACTGGTAAGAAAAGAAGACTTACTTTTGACGGTGATATGAATTTAGCGGGTTCAATCACGCCTGATGGTAATAGCTTGGTGATGGTAAATCGTACCTTAGGTCGATACCATATTGCTAAAAAAGAATTAAAATCAGGTGACTTCAGTGTGTTAACACGTACTCGCTTAGATGAATCACCAAGCATTGCGCCAAATGGCTCAATGATTATCTATAGTACGTTACATAATAATAAACAGGTCCTTGCATTGGTATCAATGGATGGACGGTTTAAAGCTCGCCTACCGGTAGCGGAAGGTGAAGTTAAGGCACCCGCGTGGTCGCCATTTTTGTAAAGATTACAGGTTAGACTTTTAAAAAAGGAATCAACTCAATGCAACTTAACAAACTACTAAAAAGCCTACTCATTGCAGTGCCTGTAATGACGTTAGCTGCTTGTAGCTCATCTTCAACTGTTGAAGAAGATACATCTGCGAATCAAAGCAACCAAAGTCAAGAAGAAACAGTACAAGTTGAAACTGTTGCTAAAGAAAAGACGCCAGAAGAAATTCTTGCAGAAAAATATGAAGCGCTTCGTCAAGAGCAAATCATCTACTTTGGCTTTGATAAATCAACAGTTCGCAGTGATTACGTTGAGTTACTTCAAGCACACGCTGATTTCTTAGTTAAGAACCCAAGTGTTAAAGTACTTGTTGAAGGTCACGCTGATGAGCGCGGTACTCCTGAGTACAATATCGCACTAGGTGAGCGTCGTGGTGAAGCTGTATCTAAATACCTACAAAGCCTAGGTGTTGCGGAAAGCCAAATCTCAGTAGTTAGCTACGGTGAAGAAAAGCCAATGGTTAAAACACGTACTGAAGATGCTTTCGCGAAAAACCGTCGCGCAGTTTTAGTATACTAATATAGAAGATAATATGATTAAGCCGAAAGTTATTTTGGCAACCATGTTTCTTAGCGGGAGCAGTCAGTTACTGGCTGCTCCCGCTCCTGTTTCTGAGGTAGGCGCAAGTTCAAGCATGTCATCGACAGCACTTGAAACGCGTTTACAAACTTTAGAGCGCATGGTTGCAAATCGAAATGTACAATTTCTTCAATTGCAGCAGCAATTGGAATCATTACAAGATGAAGTAAGTCAGCTACGCGGTGTTACCGAAGAGCAAGGCTACCAATTGGAAAAAGTGCTGCAACGTCAGCGTGAGCTGTATCAAGAAATTGAAACGCGTGTATCGAGTTATAGCGCACCGACCCAAGTAGCAGACACAACTTCGGATGTTAGCTCTGGCACAATGAGCAACAACTTGTCTGAGAATGATGCTTACGATCGCGCTGTACAACTCATTATGCAAGATAAACGCTATGATGATGCGATCCCTGAGTTCAAAGCATTCTTAACAAACTACCCTGATTCAGTTTATGTGCCTAATGCGCACTATTGGTTAGGGCAATTGCTGACAATTAAAAATGACAGCAAAGGTGCACTTACGCATTTTGAAAGTTTAGTGAATGGTTTTCCTGACTCAAATAAGCGTTCAGATGCCATGCTGAAACTTGCAAACACCTATTTAAAAGAAGGTGAAACAGTACGTGCGAAAAAAATCTTAAACGATTTAGTGGCACAATACCCTGATTCAACCCCTGCGAAGTTGGCTGTTGAAAAATTAGCGAGTCTTAATTAAGACTCGCAACACCACTTATTTGTAAACGAAAAGTGAAAACATTATCACTTTTTAGGCTAATCTTAATTTGTTGGTATAAAATTAGCCAACTGAGTCACAAAACTTAAAAAAACCGTAATTTTAGGTTGCACTCATTTTTTAAATAAGTATTATAAGCGCCCGCAGCCGCTTGTTACGAAAGACAAAAACGCTGCGCAAAAAATCTGATTGGGTCATTAGCTCAGTTGGTAGAGCAGTGGACTTTTAATCCATTGGTCGATGGTTCGAGTCCATCATGACCCACCATTCAGATTTTTGCACTTCGAGTATTTCCCTTATGGGAATTGAGCGGGTCATTAGCTCAGTTGGTAGAGCAGTGGACTTTTAATCCATTGGTCGATGGTTCGAGTCCATCATGACCCACCATTCGAAATGCACTTGCTTAGAGCGGGTCATTAGCTCAGTTGGTAGAGCAGTGGACTTTTAATCCATTGGTCGATGGTTCGAGTCCATCATGACCCACCATTTTCTAAGCCTTCTCTTTGAGCGGGTCATTAGCTCAGTTGGTAGAGCAGTGGACTTTTAATCCATTGGTCGATGGTTCGAGTCCATCATGACCCACCATTCAAAGACCTTTCTATATGCAATACGCATTCTATGAGCGGGTCATTAGCTCAGTTGGTAGAGCAGTGGACTTTTAATCCATTGGTCGATGGTTCGAGTCCATCATGACCCACCATTCATATCTTATTTATATTTCTTAATTATATACATCGCGTTATTTTATCAATCACAAAACTGTCATTCAGTTGCCATTTTCAGTATAATGCGCGCCAATTTCCTGTAGCAGTTCACGGTCGAGAATATGAGCTTAGCTGAACAAATTATGCCTGAGGATTATATTTTTCCTCCCAAGCCAGCCCCTTTATCAAACGATGAAAAGCAGGCGTATAAAGAACGTATTAAATCACTTCTGAAAGAGAAAGATGCAGTATTAGTGGCACACTATTATACCGATCCTGAAATTCAAGCCCTGGCTGAAGAAACCGGAGGTTGTGTTGCAGACTCGTTAGAAATGGCGCGTTTTGGTAGTAAACACCCAGCAAAAACCATTGTGGTTGCAGGTGTGCGCTTTATGGGCGAGACAGCCAAAATATTAACGCCAGAAAAAACAGTCGTGATGCCAACGCTAGAAGCAACGTGTTCACTGGACGTTGGTTGTCCAATTGATGAGTTCTCAGCGTTTTGCGATCAGCACCCAGATCGCAAAGTGGTGGTGTATGCAAATACTTCAACAGCAGTTAAAGCTCGCGCAGATTGGATTGTTACCTCAAGTTGTGCACTTGAAATTGTTGAGCACCTTGACGAGCAAGGCGACAAGATTATTTGGGGCCCTGATAAACACTTAGGCTCGTATATTCAAAAGCAAACTGGCGCAGATATGATCATGTGGAATGGCGCATGTATCGTTCACGATGAATTCAAAACTAAAGCGCTAAAAGATATGAAAGCCCTGCACCCTGATGCTGCGGTATTAGTGCACCCAGAGTCACCTGCAGAAATTGTTGATTTAGCTGATGCGGTAGGGTCAACTAGCCAGTTAATTAAAGCAGCGCAAGAGATGGACAATCAAAAGTTCATCGTGGCAACAGATCGCGGTATTTTTTATAAAATGCAGCAACTGTGCCCTGAAAAAGAATTCTTTGAAGCACCAACTCAAGGTGAAGGTGCAACATGCCGTAGCTGTGCGCACTGTCCTTGGATGGCGATGAATGGCCTAAAAGCGATTGAAGAGGCATTACTTGATGCAAGCGGTAAAGAAGTGTTTGTTGATATGGAGCTTCGTGAAGGCGCGCTACGTTCGCTTAATCGCATGCTAGATTTTTCTTCATCGTTAAAGTTGGCAACGACAAACAATACTTAATGTGTTGTAATTTTAGGCACTCATAATCAGTGTTCTAAAAAGTACTTGCTTACAATCAAGGCTTTGCATAAGATACGCCACACATTGCAAGGCAGTGTAATGCGGAGAGGTGGCTGAGTGGCTGAAGGCGCACGACTGGAACTCGTGTATAGGTTAACCCCTATCGAGGGTTCGAATCCCTCCCTCTCCGCCATAATGATTTAAAGAAAACGCTTGAGTGTATGCTCAGGCGTTTTTTTATGCCCGCATTATGTCAGGGGGGTGAGGCCCTCGACTAGGGTTCGACACATTATCGGGAATAATTTGAACCGCGAAGGCGCCGCGAAGCGGGTAAATACAGGGAGGTATTTAAGTTTATCCCTCCCTCTGTGCCATTCTAGATTTAAAGAAAACGCTTGAGTGTATGCTTAGGCGTTTTTTATGCCTGCAGTTTACCTAAAAGCTTTTTTAGAGCGTGTGCTATCAAGCTCTTAAGAAAATGAGTCACGCTAGTGAGTTTGGTTTTACATAGTGGGCTGAAGTGGTTTAGGTCACAACGATATGTGATTTTATTCTGCGAAAAGGTAAAAAACGTTATAGGTTTATCAGCTTTTTTTATACAAAAGGTACGGTGTAAAGTTTGCTGTTTGTTATAAATTTCTTGCGAACTAAATACAATAAAACGGCTAATAGTATCGCCATGAATTTTTCATTGGTAGCAGCAAGGTCATATGTCCGAATAGAATTAAAAATAAGTAACGCTAATTCCATTTGGGAATTGATATTCTTTTCTTATTCCTAAAAATAGCTAAAACACCGGACATTCGTCCTTTCATTTTTAAATGTTTCAAAAATGTTAAATTAATCGTAAATCACTGTAAATAAACACTATTTTGTAATTGATTTGTCACTTTATATGCCTAGCATACGATGTTCCTTAGTCGGGTAAAACAAAATCGGGAACAATACTAATGTTAAAGAAAACACTTTTGGCAAGCGCAATTGCCTTGGCAACAGCCAGTGCCAATGCGAATGTGATCATTTCGGAATACGTTGAAGGCGGCAGCTACAATAAAGCGGTTGAAGTTTACAATGCTGGCGATACCGCAGTTGATTTATCAACTTACGCACTAAACTTTTATTTCAATGGTAAGACGGAAATTGGCCGTACCATTACGCTTGCTGGTGAACTTGCACCTAACACTACTTATGTTGTTGCACACTCACGTGCAGCGGAAGCGTTAAAAGCAAAAGCGCAGCTTGATACTGATGGCAGTTGGTTTAACGGTGATGACGCGGTTACATTAACTAACAGCGACACTGTGGTTGATAGCTTAGGCCAAATTGGTGTCGATCCAGGCTCAGCTTGGGTAAGCGGCGATGTACGCACTCAAGACCGTTCATTAGTTAGATTAGAATCTGTAAAATCTGGCCGTACAGATGCATTTGCAGCGTTTGATGGCGAACTTGAATGGATGGCATTGCCAAAAGATGATTTTTCAAATATAGGTAGTCACAATCAGCAAACAGAAGAGCCGGACCCAGTTGAATGCGGTGGTGATGCAACTCTTATTAGTGCTATTCAAGGTAATGGTGATGCGAGCTCGCTTGTTGGCGAAACAGTTGAAGTGCAAGCAGTTGTTACTGTAAGCCTGCAAGGTGACAATCAGTTAAAAGGCTTTTTCTTACAAGAAGAGTCATTTGACCAAGATAGTGACTTAACCACATCAGAAGGTATTTTTGTTTATTACAACAAAACTGAAGTAGCACAAGGTGATGTTGTAAAACTACGTGCAAAAGTAGAAGAAAAATATGGGCAAACTCAACTTGCTTATGTTGGTGATCTTAAAGTGTGTGGCACAGAAAGTTACAGCGCCACAGAAATAACACTACCAGCTGAAGGTGGCTTAGAAGCGTATGAAGGTATGCTTGTAAGTGTATCTAATGAACTAGTTGTAAATGACACTTATGGTCTTTCACGCTATGGCGAGTTAAAACTTGGCACAGAACGTTTATTCCAAAGCACACAAGTTGCCCTACCTGGTGATGCTGCAAATGCAGTAGAGGCTGAAAACAAGCTTAAATCTATTACATTAGATGATGGTTCAAGCGCGCAAAACCCTGAGGTGATCCCATACCCAACGCCAGAACTTGATGCTTACAATACATTGCGTCTAGGCGATAAAGTAAATGGCCTTACTGGTGTGCTTGGCTATGGCTATAGCCAGTACCGTATTCACCCAACAACAACACCAAATTTTATAGCAGAAAATGAGCGTAGCGAAGCACCAGACGTTGTTGAAAACAGTAATTTACGTATTGCTAGCTTTAACGTACTTAATTACTTCAATGGTGACGGCCAAGGCGGTGGTTTCCCAACGCCTCGTGGTGCAGATACAGCAGAAGAATTTGAACGTCAAAAAGCAAAAACAGTGAGTGCAATTTTAGCGCTAGATGCAGATGTGATTGGTTTACTTGAAATGGAAAACGATGGTTTTTCTGATTTAAGTGCAATTGCTGATTTAGTTGCATCACTCAATGCTGCTCAAGCAAACGATACCTATGCCTTTGTTAATTTAAACACGGAGCAGGTCGGTGGCGACGCAATTATGTCGGCGATTATTTATCGCAGTAACAAAGTGGCAGAAATAGGCACAGCTGCGTTCACTGAAGCAGTTCCGTTTGATTACGGAAACCGTCCACCAGTAATGCAAACCTTTACTGATAAGCTAACTAAAGAAAACTTCTCTGTAGTGGTTACTCACTTACGTTCTAAAGGTAGCTGTAGAAAAGCAGAAGGTTTAGATGCAGACCAAAAAGACGGTCAAGGTTGTTGGAACCAAACTCGCGTTAACGCAGTTAATAAACTGAATGAGTGGTTAGCGACTAATCCAACTACTGTTGCTGATGAAGATATGGTTATTCTTGGCGATATGAACGCGTATGGTGAAGAAGATCCAATCTATGCATTTGTTAACAATGGTTTTGTAAACATTAAAAAGCAACGCTTTGGCCATACACGTGATTACTCGTATGTTTATCAAGGTCGTATTGGTAGTTTAGATCACGCTTTTGCATCAAGCAGCATGTATGACAAAGTAGTTGGTATTCAAGATTGGCATATCAATGCTGACGAGCCAGTTTCACTTGACTACAACATGGAATACAAGTCAGATAAGCACCTAGCAAGTTTATATGCCGATCACGCTTATCGTGCATCTGATCACGACCCAATCGTAATTGACTTTGATACACGCCCAGCGCCAACAGTTATTGAAGGTACATTTGAAAACCTATCTGGTTGGTTCTGGTGGGATCACCGTACTATTGAACTGCCAGCGGGTTTTGATACGTTAGAAGTGTCAATTGAAGGCGATGGCGAAGCAGATTTATATGTGCGCCACGGTAAACAGCCTAACTTCTTTAAATATGATTGTCGTCCATATTTATGGGGCAGCAACGAAACATGTACGCTAGACAAGCCTGAAGAGGGTAAGTGGTATTTCCGTCTGCGTGGTATTTTACCGTATGCAAATGTGACACTGCGCTACAAAGCAACTAAGCAAAATTTCTAATTGTTACTCGTTGAACAAAAGAGCGGCATTTGCTGCTCTTTTTTTTGCAATATGGTAGCGTGTATGCGATTTGATAATATCGGTTACGCTATGCTAAATGACACCATTCAACAGCAAATATGCCAAACTCTTGGCAAGCCAAATATTTGCCAAGTAGATACCTTTAAAACAGTTTGGAGTGGCTTTGGTGCACTGCATCGTATTTCGTTTGCAAAAAATGATGAATCGGTGGTAGTAAAATCCATTTGCAAGCCAACTGAAATACACCACCCAAAGGGCTGGAATAGTGACTTTGCATCTGCTCGAAAGCTAAATTCTTATCGCAATGAACAATATTTTTATCGTCACTATAGCAACAAGCTAAATGTCGTCACGCCACAATTTTTAGGGTTTCTGGAAGCTGATAATACACAGTATTTACTGCTCAGTGATTTAGCATCAGCGGGGTTTGAAGCCATAGCCGAAGATGATGTCTCAGCGGTTAAAGGGATTCTTGATTGGTTAGCGTGTTTTCATGCGCAAAATATTAATGTCAGTGACGACAAGCTATGGCAGCAAGGTGGTTATTGGCATCTTGCGACGCGTCCTGATGAATTAAACGCAATGTCGCATACGGCGTTAAAAGCGGCAGCGACAGAGTTAGATAATCAATTAGGGAGCTGTCCGTATCAAACACTTGTTCATGGCGATGCTAAAATTGCTAACTTTATGATGTCGCAAAATACCGTTGCAGGGTATGACTTTCAGTATGTTGGCAAAGGCATTGGTATACAAGACGTAATGTTGTTACTCAGTAGCGCATTTACCAGTGAGCAATTATATGCTGTTGAGCATGAGTTGCTACTTTATTATCAAACGGCGTTTTTAAAGTATTGTGACGTGTTTGCTAAGCCGAGTGGTACGCAAATCTTATCGTGCTGGTTAGCGCTCTATAGCGTTGTGTGGGCCGACTTTGTGCGCTTTTTAAATGGCTGGTCACCGAATCATTGGAAATTACATGACTATGCGTGGCATCACGCTAACAAGGCTCTAGCAAATATCTCGTAAGAGTTAACCTGAGAGCTGGTTAGCTATCGCTATTTCTGTATCTGATATATTCGCTTCGCGTTAGCAAAACTGAGCTTTTGCCACAGTGCTTTATTAGGACATAGGCCGTAATAATGTTGCCAAAGCGAGGCATAACTTGATGTCATTAAACAAATTGGAAAGTTACTGGCAAACATAACGCGGTTTTCGCCAAAATGCGTAACTAGTGTGGTCAACACCGTTTTTCTAAATGGATCGCTTAATGGCAAATCGATCATTTCAAACCCAGAGTACTTTATTGAGATATTTTCAAAGCGTGCCAGTTTTTTGATTGCCGTGTGCCAATCGTCAAACGATTCAGGTGTAACCAGACCTGCGTGATTTAACACAATATTTAATGTTGGACATGCTTTTGCTAAATCACATAAGCGCTTTGTGATAGGGTGTTGGTGAAGTTCAAACTGCGCCTCAAAGATTAACTGATGGCTTTCAAGCAGGGAAAAGTTGCTTGCGACTTCTGGCTTTAATAATCGCTTGGCATCCGCACCTTCACTAATATCACGAATACCAACAAACGTAGCATAGCGTGAAAAATCCTGAATTTGCTCTTTAAAAGTATGCGGGTCTTGGTCAATCTGCGCATAACTTATCGCACAATGCGCGCATTTGTATTTTTGTTCTAAAAAGGCGATTTCGGCCGCGGGGTGAGCATTATTAAAACCCGCTTCAATATGCGCGTAGCCGTCAAGCTGAAAATGTGCCGGTAGTTTTAAATCG
The DNA here is from genome assembly GCF_021654175.1 of Pseudoalteromonas sp. MMG024. Lineage (NCBI taxonomy): Bacteria > Pseudomonadati > Pseudomonadota > Gammaproteobacteria > Alteromonadales > Pseudoalteromonadaceae > Pseudoalteromonas > Pseudoalteromonas sp. MMG024. Next base: position 32,556 of record NZ_JAKFZO010000020.1, on the reverse strand, counting down.
ACTGGTGTGAAATTGCGTTGAATAAAACTAATTTTTGGCCAAGGGGGCAGTGCATTTTTGAGCCAAAAATAATCACCCTCATCTAAATCAAAAAGATGAAGGTGAGGGTCGAATATGGCGTTATTGCGCTGTGTATCCACCGTCAATAACCTGCAAGCTACCGGTGATAAATGTCGCCTTATCACTGACCAAAAAGCCAATGTAATCTGCTACCTCATTCGCCTGACCTAAACGGTTAAGCGGTTGTAGTGCTTCTTCTTCAGCGTGTACTTCGGCCTTGTTGGCGCCGCTTTTTTCACAGTAACTATCGATAGCTACATGATAAAGCGGTGTTTCAATGGTACCTGGACAAACAGCGTTGGCACGAATGTTATATTCGGCATAGTCTAACGCGGTGGTACGTGCCATTGAGGCAAGTGCCGCTTTAGATAAGTTATATGCGAAGGAGTTTCGCTTACCAATAAGCGCTTGATCAGACGCTACTAGCACAATTGCGCCGCCGTTTTGTTTCATAAAAGGTAGCGCATGCTTAATTAGGCTAAACGCGCCTTTCACATTCAACGAAAATAGCTCATCTAGCATTTGTTCAGACGTGTTCTCGATGTTAGCTGAAAGGTGGCGACCTGCATTAGATACAACCACATCAATTGATTGATGTTGTTGCCCTATATTTGCAATCACGTTGGCAACCGCATCAACATTGCTCACATCGCAGTCGATAAAATGCCCGACGTCTGAATGGCTAATATCAAGGTTGTATACGGTATAACCATCGTCAATTAATCGCGAAACGGTAGCAAGGCCAATGCCTTTACTACCGCCAGTAACTACTGCTACTTTACTCATAATTTAGTGGCCGCAACCGCCAGCGCCATGCACATGACCGTGCGATAACTCTTCGCTTGTTGCTTCGCGTACTGATACAACTTCGATATTAAAGGTTAAATCTTTACCGGCAAATGGGTGGTTTAAATCACAATCAGCGTTAAAGCGACCAACTTTAATGATTGTCACTTGGCGTTGACCTTGATCGGTATGCACAACGGCAGTCATGCCTGGCTTCCATACTTTAGCACCTTGCAAATGTTTTAAAGGAATACGCTGAACTGCATTATCGTGGCGTGGGCCGTACGCGTCTTTAGCTTCAAGCTCAACGCTAAATTTCTCATCAGCTGCTTTGCCATCAAGCGCATTTTCTAAACCTGGTAACATGCCTTCATGGCCATGAAGGTAAGCTAGCGGAGAGCCATCTTTGCTTGATTCTAACTGAGTGTCACCTTCAAAAACGGTGTAATGAAATTCAACAACGGCGTCTTTTGCTATTTGCATAATAATCCTAAATTTAACAATTTTTCGCAGTATATATGAATTCAGATTAAGACGCGAAAATCAATTGTTTAATGTCGCAGTATGGCTAATTGAAAAGTAGGGCAGTTGCTCGGTGATATCGCCAGATGTAAGGATGTTTTGCGGCGCCGCTTTAGCTTGCGTAATAATAATTTTTAATTCTTGCCCTGGTTTTATAATGCCTTTTCGCGGCAAAGCATTCCAATCGCGCAGTTGCTTGATGGTAACATCAAATAAAGTCGCAATATGCCAAAGGGAGTCGCTTGGTTTAACCTGGTAGGATACTTCTAATCTTTCGATTTCCGGTTTTGCCCGTTTGATGTAACGGCTAATGGCATATTCACGCACTAAACTCGGCATGCTTTTACTGCTGGCGGGTAAGATTAAACGCTGCCCAATATACAATACATCTGTTGTTAAACGATTAAGCGCTTTTAACTTTGAAATTGACGTGTTAGTGAGGTTTGCTAGCCGGTATAAAGAGTCCCCTTTTTTAACTGTGTATCCTTTATCTTTACCATAGCGGCTAAACAACAATACTTGTTTTAGTGTGATGCCGAGCTTTTTAGGTAGCAGCAAGTGAAAGGGGCCATTCGGTGCACTTTTATCGGCGATATAGGCGCGATTTAGTTTTAATATTTCCGCGCTTGGCACTTGGAGTAGTTCCGCAATTACAATAATGGAAAAGGGCTGCTCTACATCGATGATACGAGTAGGGGATGTGCTTTCCACAGGTGGAAAAAACGACGGATTGTTCGCAATTAGTTTATTAATTGCTAATAGCTTAGGTACATAATCTTTGGTTTCTTGCGGTAATGGCAAATGCCAAAAATCTACCGGTTTAGCGTTAAGTTTATTTATACGTATTGCTTCTTTTACTTTACCCTCACCGCAGTTATAGGCAGCGATTGCTAACAACCAGTCATTGTCAAAAGTCACATATAGTTCGTTTAAATAACTCAGCGCAGCATGGGTTGAAAGGGCTAAGTCAAAGCGGCCATCGTAATATCCGTTAATTGGCACATTATAATGCTGTGCAATCAGTGGCATAAGCTGCCAAATTCCCGCCGCGCCTTTTTGTGATTTAGTCATACGAAAATCACTTTCAACAATGGGCAGTAAGGCTAATTCTATCGGCATATTCCGTTTTTTAAGCTCTGCAACTATATAGGGTAAGTATGGCTTTGCACGCAATGAAATATTGCTGGCATAAAACGATTGTTGCGAATACCAGTGTAATTTATCGTCAATTCGCGGGTGTGATAGGTTTGCTAGTTGTCTATTTTCAGCAATAAGTTGCCAAATATTCGATTTGTCGCTCACGGCAGATACAGTTGGTGCTACTAATGCAATTAACAGCGATAGCAATAGACCTTTTAACTCGGGTGAGCGATACATAACCAGCATGCCTTTTCAGGAAAACTTGGTTTAAGTGTAGACAAGAAAAAAGTATCAGAAATGACAAAAAAGCAAAAAATTGATAACTGTAAGATTTAAAAGAAGTTAAAAAAACTTGTTACAGAATAAGGGCTTGTCGCAAAAACAAAGGGTAAGGCTATAAAAATCAAGGCCATAATTAAATAGCTTGATGCACGCATTGCGCTGATTTTTTTGAGCTGTAAAAGCGAAATGCCACTCACAATACCACCTGCTACCAAACAGCTTCCCCACAATTGAACTTGTAACACAGTTACCGAGTTTTGCGTATTTAAAAGCTGGCAAATAACCACTGCATCTACAATTAAAATGACAAAAAATACTAAACTAATAACGAGTAGTTTGATGCCAAATAGTTGAGATTTTTGCATGGCCAACGGTTTTTAGCGGTTAAAGGTGTGACATTAATATCGCAATAGTAAAATAATTTCCAGAACAATCTGAGATATATTATTCGACTGCTGACAACAACTTAACAATCAGTTGGTTCATTTGCTTGGTATATTGCGCGTCAGCACTGAGTAATTGGTGACAAAGATTCAAAGCGACCATCAGCAATACTTTATCATCGCTTTTGGTGTGTGCACGCTGTTTAAATTCGTTTAACTCATCGTTTAAACGGTTGGCTGCAGCAAGCAGCTCATCTTCTTTGCCTTTTGGGCAAGCAATCATATGTTGCTTGCCAAGTAAGGTTATTGCGAGGCCCTGATTATCACCTTGCGCCATAAATTAATTTGCCGCTTGCGAGAGCTTAGTAACAAGTTCGTTTAAAGAAGCTGCTTGTGAGCTGCTCGATTCTTCAAGCTCCATTAATTCAAGCTGTGATGTTTCAAGCTCGTCTTTTGCTTTGGCTAACGCAGTTTCAAGCGCTTGCTTTTCTTCTTTTAGGGTTTGGTTTTGGGAGATTAATTGGTCAACTAACGAATGTAGCGTAGAGTATAAATTGTCGCTCATAATGGCACGCCTTAAATAATAATGAATAAATGTGACAGTAATATGTAAATATGGGTATTGGATGGCGATAGCAAGGCTAAGTTCAAGGAAATTTAGCTAAAATCGTTCAACTGCACAAAATCTACCCGTAAAACATGTATAAAAGAGTTATAATGCAGCAAATTTACGTTTAGGGCTGTATATGCTTAGCTATCGTCACTCTTTTCATGCAGGTAACCCTGCTGATGTTATTAAACATTTAGTATTAATTGAAACGCTTACTTATCTTACGCAAAAAGATAAGCCACTTGAATATATTGATACCCACTCAGGTGTTGGCATTTATCGTTTAGCCAATGCAGACGCCCAAAAAACGCAAGAGTATTTAGATGGAATTGCTAAGTTATGGCAATACACAGGTGACAATCAAGCAATTGCAAATTATGTTGAGCGTGTAAAACAGTTTAATAAAGGGGAGCTTGAATTCTACCCAGGTTCGCCACTTGTTGCTGACAGCTTGTTACGTGATAGCGACAAGCGCTGGTTATTCGAATTGCACCCGCAAGACAGCGAAAGCTTAAAAAACAATATGGCTGAGCTTAGCACGCGTCGCAAGCAAACCTATGTTCGTAAAGAAAACGGATTTTCAGGATTATTAGGTTTACTACCACCGCAGGCAAAACGTGGTTGCGTATTAATAGACCCTCCTTACGAAATAAAGTCAGATTACGAGCAAGTTGTTAAAACCGTTAAAAAAGCCAACGCGAGATTTAACAGCGGCACCATTATGATTTGGTATCCTGTAGTAACACGCGAGCGCATTGAAAAAATGGAGCAGGGGCTTATTGCATCGGGTGTTCGCAATATTCAGTTATTTGAGCTTGCGACGAGCGCAGATAGTGATGAATTAGGTATGACGGCCTCAGGCATGATTGTGATAAACCCACCATGGACATTGAAAAAAACCATGGACGCATGTTTACCAGAACTTGTTTCCTTGTTATCGGATGACGGTGGTTTTTACCGTAGCGAACAACTCGTTGAAGAATAAAAAAAGCCGCAAAATGCGGCTTTTTTTATGTATTAAGCAAGCTTTAATTAGTTAAAATATACGGCACTAAACTGAGCAATTTTTTCTTTTTTCTCGTTAAATAAGGTTAATGATTCACCCTTTATTTTGTATTCAAAGGTATCTTGCAATACTTGATGCATTGCACTTTCAACGGTGTTCGCCGTACCTTGGCACATCATCATAGTACTGGCCATGCCTTTAAAGCGCAGGCCAAACTCTTTTGCTACATAGCCACCCATAAAGTTATTACAGCCAGCAAATCCACGTGCATTACCACCGGATTTTAACTGCACAAAGACTTCTCGTGCACCTTCTGGTGTATTCACTTGAGCATCTTGTAACATGGTGGCTTTCCAATAAGTATTTGTCAGCGGTACATCTGGTTTGATTGTTGGGGCGATTTTAGTCAGTTTTAGTCGTAGCGGATCGCTGTTATTTACAAACGGGTTATTTGATTGTGTCGTGGTATACAATAATTTACCGTCTTTTCGGATCTGCGCACGTACGTTGTAACGCATGTTGTCTTTGATAAGTGCTTCATCATAAGTCAATGCAACGCGATAAGGTGGCGCAGTATCGAGCGTGGTTAATTTACTACTGATCACGGTCGCGGCAACGTCCATCTTGGATACATCTTCAAGCGTTACTGTTAACTCGGCATTAGGCGGCAACATGCTTCGGTCTAAATAAAATACTTCCGTATTTAAGGTGCGCATTGTTGATTGCTGTACTTCAGGGGCAGATTGACACGCGGTTAATGTAATTGTGCTGGTGGCAATAAGTGAACATAAAAACAAAGGTTTAGCAAAGCGATTCATAGTAGTTCCTTTATCTTGTTTAACGAAATTAAGTGGACTTACACAAGTGCGTGTTGAGCTTTGCTCTTTGCAAGTTCAACACCGCGTATTTTATTAGCGCTATTATTAACTTTTGCTTAATGCTGCCTAGCTTAACTTATTTTAGTTGACCTGAATGTTAGTTAGGTACATTGAGCAAACTCAGCTTTTTTTCAAGTTGTGTAACTAATTCATTTTCATTTATTTCAGGGTGATTTAGCCCGTATAGCAAGGTCATAAAATAAAGATCAATGATCACATCAGCATGATGTGCATTTGCGTTGTTATCGTGTATTAGTTGGTCTTTAAATCGTGCTAACTGAGGGGCTAGTTCACTGTGTTGCCACATAATCGTGCCAAGTAACTCTCGACTAAACTCGCGCTGAGATAAGTAAAACGGGTAGAGCGCTTTAGCATAGTGCGACATACGTTCAATTGCAGTATGGCTTTTATCTTTTTTGCTGGCGTTTAACAGTACTTCATCTAATTGGTCTGAAAATCCCGCTTTTAATATGTCTATTTTACTTTTGAAATGACTAAATACTGTGCCGTTGGCAACACCAGACGCCATAGCAATATCGCGCGTGCTGGTATTTTGGTATCCATTTTCTTTAAAAAGCAGCCATGCAGTTGTAAGAATAAGTTGTTTTGTTTGTTCTTTTTTTGACACGTTTTCCTCCAGTACATGTGCTATTACACCAGCTTTATAAATTAACGCAATAAAAATTGTTGTTGATTTTTGAGCGTGCTCAACAATAAAATGAGCGCGCTCAATTAATTTTAGGAGTGAGTATGGAACATTTAAAACGATTACTTGGCTCGGTTATTTTTCTGCCGTTTATCTTTTGTTATAGCTATGTTGTTGGTCCGCTGCTTATGGCTGTTTTAGTGCCTGGTGGAGTAGTGCTGTTGCTACTTATTTTAGGCTTTAAAGATGGAAAAAAGGCGTTTAAAGATGCGTTTTTACAACAGCAGATCGGTAAAAAATAAAGTTACGGCAATTCAATTTCCAAGTGTTATTAGCAAAGGCTGCGGGGCGTGTTACAAAGACGCATTTATGTTTACTGCAAACAAAGCTGACTTAACTGCACAGCAGGTTTATTTTGCTATTTTTGCTGAGTTGCCACAGTGGGTGAAAGGCCTTTTGACACTGCGTAACAAAGTTGCCTCACTGTTTGGCTTTTTGGCAACAGATAATAATATGGGAAGTAGTTTTACCTCGATGAAAACAGGCGAGAGCGCGGGGTTTTTGCGTTATCAATTGGTAAGCGATGAGCAAGTTGTCAGTACCAGTGAGGAGCCCAATATGGCAATTTGGCTAACGGTAAAACGGGTGTCGCAAAGTCAATTTATTGTTGCGACAGAGGTGGAGTTAAGAACGTTAAAAGGGCGAGTGTATATGGCAATCATTAAGCCATTTCATCGATTTATCGCGCCATTTTGCATTCGTTACGCATTAAAAATGAATCGAATATAAAACATAAAAGCCAGCATATGCTGGCTTTTATTTGTAATCTATTTAAGTAATTTAGCTTGCGCTTTCGTTACTTAACCTCTTTACCTGCTGCTTGTAAATCAGCGTGGTAACTAGAGCGTACAAACGGACCACAAGCTGCATGGCTGAAGCCAATTTCATCAGCATAGTCTTTTAATGCATCAAACTCGACAGGCGGCACGTAGCGCTTAACTGGTAAGTGGTGCTTAGAAGGCTGTAGGTACTGACCCACAGTAAGCATATCTACATTATGCTCACGTAAATCGCGCAACACTTCTTCAATTTCGCTAATTTCTTCGCCTAAGCCAACCATTAAACCTGATTTTGTTTTAACGTTCGGGTGAGCTTCTTTAAAGCGACGCAGTAATTCAAGAGACCATTTGTAGTCAGCACCTGGACGTGCAAGCTTATAAAGGCGCGGCGCCGTTTCTAAGTTGTGGTTAAACACATCAGGTGGCGTTTCGGTTAAAATCTCAAGGGCTTTATCCATACGACCACGGAAGTCAGGTACTAAAATTTCAATCGTAATACCTGGATTGTGCTTGCGAATTTCGCGAATACAATCGGCAAAGTGCTGTGCACCACCGTCACGCAAGTCATCACGGTCAACAGACGTAATTACAACGTAACTTAGCTTCATATCTTTAATTGTTAAGGCAAGCTTTTCTGGCTCTTGTGCATCAGGCTTCAGCGGTCGACCGTGGGCAACATCACAGAACGGGCAACGTCGGGTACAAATTGCACCTAAAATCATAAAGGTGGCTGTGCCGTGGTTAAAACACTCAGACAAGTTTGGACAAGATGCTTCTTCACATACTGAGTGCAAACCATGCTTACGCATTGCGCTTTTAATGCCGTCAATACGTTCACTTGATTTAGGTAAACGAATTTTTAGCCATTCTGGCTTGCGCAGCATTTCTTCTTTTTCAGTTGGCATAACCTTGACGGGGATTAGTGCCATTTTTTCCGCATCACGAAGCTTTACGCCCGGTTGCATTTTTACAGGTTTACTCATTGATTAAAAACCTACTACTTGCTCATATTCAGTGGTACCTAATTTTTTAACTAGGTGCTTTACCAGCCCGCTTGACGCTTCTTCTAGCGTTTGTGGGCCATTAATTTGTTTGGTTTGTAGCATTTCCATTCCGGCATAACCACACGGGTTAATGCGTAAAAACGGTTCCATATCCATATCGATATTTAATGCAAGACCGTGAAAAGAACAGCCGCGACGAACGCGAAGACCCAAAGAGGCTATTTTCTTTTCGTCGACATATACGCCCGGCGCATCGGCTTTGGCGTACGCCTTGATACCGAAATCATTTAGGGTATCGATCACCGTTTCTTCAAGCCACGTAACCAATTCGCGCACACCAATTTTGAGACGACGTAAATTAAACAGTACATACAGTACTTGTTGGCCTGGACCGTGATAAGTTACTTGGCCGCCACGATCAACTTTAACTACCGGAATATCACCGGTCATTAATAAGTGTTCTTCTTTGCCTGCTTGACCTTGGGTAAATACAGGGTTGTGTTCTACCAACCAAATTTCATCAGCGGCATTTTCGTCGCGCGTATCGGTATAGTCCTGCATTGCCTGCCATACCGGCTCGTAATCTTGGCGATTAAGCTGTCGAACGATCAATTTAGGCATATTAATAGGCCTTACAGTACGTAACGTACGTCTGCGATTGAGCCAAGCTCAGTGTAAATTGTTTCGATATGTTCTTTGCTGGTGACTGTTGCAACTAAACTTACAGACTCATAATTACCTTTGCTGCTTGCTTTGGTTTTAGGTGCGTAGTCGCCAGGCGCTAACTTTTGCATCACAGTTAATACTTGCGAGGTTAAGTCAACATTTGCAAGGCCCATTACTTTAAAAGTAAAAGGACAAGGGAACTCTAAAAACTCGTCAAATTTAGTATTTTTAACCGGATTAACCACATTTCACCTCAGTAATTATAGGGTTATTACGACCATTTAGCTGGCCCTAAGAAAATGCCCGCTAGTCTATCATAAATTCAAAAAAACGCTTATTAATAATGTTTATCTGTCTTTGCCAATTTACAAATAAAAAAAGCGCCAAATGGCGCTTTTTTTATTAATTAACAGATTAGTTGTTAATTTGTAGACGAATATAATCGTAGATTTTGCTGAAGAAGCTACCTTCGTTAATTTCTTCTAACGTTACTAGTGGATATTGTGCAATATCTTCACCGTCTAGTTGTAAGAACAAAGTACCCACTTTTACACCTTTTTTAATTGGTGCTTCAAGTGTTTGGTCTAGCTCGAAATTCGCTTTTAGGTTTTTCATTTGACCACGAGGAATGGTGATCGGTGTATCTTCTAAAATACCTAGCGATACCGTCTCTTTGTGGCCCATCCAAATACGCTGCTCAGCAAAGCTGTCACCGGCTTTATACGGTGTTACTGTTTCGAAAAAGCGGAAACCGTAGTTAAGTAATTTGCGGCTTTCTGTTGCACGTGAACGTTCGCTCTTGGTACCCATAACAACTGATACTAAACGCATATTGCCTTTTTTAGCTGAGGTTACAAGGCTGTAGCCAGCTTCGCTAGTGTGGCCTGTTTTAATCCCATCAACGTTTAGGTTTTCATCCCATAACAGTGAGTTACGGTTATACTGCTTAATGCCGTTGTAAGTGAATGACTTCTCTGCGTATAGCGAGTACTCTGCAGGTACGTCACGAATGAGTGCAACACCTAAGGTTGCCATATCACGTGGCGTAGTATAGTGCTCTGTAGTATCTAAACCGTGGCTGTTGATAAAGTGCGTATTACTCATACCTAATTTTTGTGCATGAGCATTCATTAAATCAGCAAATGCTGGTTCGCTACCTGCAATGTGCTCTGCCATTGCTACACACGCATCATTACCTGATTGCACAATAATGCCACGGTTTAGGTCTTCTACCGATACTTGTTTACCTACTTCGATAAACATTTTTGATGAGTCTGGGAAGTTTTTTGCCCACGCTCTTTCACTGATGGTAACTTGATCATCAAGTGAAATGTTACCGTTTTCTACCTCAAGACCAATTACATAGCTGGTCATCATTTTGGTTAAACTTGCCGGTGCTAGCTTAGTGTCAGCCTCACCTTCGGCAATGACTTTACCTGTTGTGAAGTCAACTAAAAAATAGCCCTTGGCATTGATTTGAGGAGGCGCGGGGATGATTTGTGCTTGCAGTGAAAAGCACGACGCTGCTGCAATGGCAGCAATAACTGTTTTTTTAATTCGATTCATTGGCTCTTTGGGTCAATTGTATTAGTTTTGGGTATTTTGCGTTAATTATCCTAAAGCAATCAGTCACTGTAAAGCATGAATGCGTTTTCATGGCTATTTGCCTTAATTTTATCGAGTAATTCTTTCGCAACTTGCGCATTGTCGATTGGACCAAGGCGCAAGCGATAAATTCCATCTTTTTTCACAATTTTACTGTCTACCTGATGTTCTGCCGTTAACGTTTTAGCAAGCACACCTAAGTGCTCGATACTTTGCGCAGCGGCAATTTGAATATAGGCTTTGTGATGATTAGTTTCCGGAACTAGCGCTTCTATTTTTACTTTCGCGGTACCTTTGCGATGGTAGCCTAGTTTATATGCGGCGGCGTACGATAAATCGATAATACGGTCATCGTGAAATGGCCCGCGGTCGTTAACGCGTACCACTGCAGTATTGCCATTTTCTAAATTGGTAACGCGCACAAAACTGGGTAACGGTAAGGTTTTATGTGCTGCGGTCATGGCGAACATATCGTAAGGCTCACCATTAGATGTGGCGTAGCCATGGAATTTTCGCCCATACCAAGAGGCAACGCCAGTTTGGCTGAAGCCTACTTCACTGTGCAATGGCTGATAACGTTTGCCGCGTACTTCATAAGGTCTGCTTGCAGAAATGCTCTTTTTTTCAGATGTCACCGCAACATCTTGCATTTCTTCTGGCAATGGCGCGCGCAGTGGCGCTGCGTCATGACGCATACTGTAGCGACCAGACGGCGCACATGCGGTTATGAAAATTAGTATTGTTAAAAGTAGTAGGTGTTTCATTGTGTTATTTCACCAAAATGCGCTTATGGGTTGCAATAGACATAATAATACCGAACCCCGCAAGCAGGGTTACCATGGACGTACCGCCATAGCTGATAAGGGGAAGGGGAACCCCTACTACAGGTAATAACCCTGAAACCATACCAATGTTTACAAAAACATAAACAAAGAAGGTCAGGGTAATACTCGCTGCTAATAATTTGCCAAATGCATCTTGTGCACTGACGGCAATAAACAAGCCGCGAGCGATAATAAATAAGTACAAGCTAAGTAAAATTGTGACACCAATTAGGCCAAATTCTTCACTTAGCACGGAAAAAATAAAATCGGTGTGGCGCTCGGGCAAAAATTCTAATTGAGACTGCGTGCCATGCGTCCAGCCTTTGCCTTCAACACCGCCAGAGCCAATCGCAATTTTAGACTGAATAATGTGATATCCCGCACCAAGTGGGTCGCTCTCTGGGTCAAGCATGGTTAGCACCCGCGTTTTTTGGTATTCGTGCATGCCATAATGCCAAAAACCATAAATTGCCGCCGGTGCAATGGCTAACGCACCTAAAATAAGGCGCCAATGAAGACCTGCAAAAAACAACACAAATAGGCCAGAACTTGCAATCAGAATTGATGTGCCTAAATCGGGTTGTTTCATGATTAAACGTGTTGGAATTGCAACAATTAATAAGCCAATTGCTAAATGGCGATATTTCGGTGGTAAGTGATAACGACTAATATACCAAGCAACCATAATCGGCATGGCGAGTTTCATAATCTCAGAGGGTTGAAAGCGAATACCCACATTGAGCCAGCGCTGTGCGCCTTTACTTGATACACCAAAAAACATGACGGCAACCAGCAGGGCAACACCAACCACGTAGATGGGTAATGCCCAGCGCCGCATATTTGTGGGTGATACTTGGGCCAGGGCGAACAACACAAATAAGCCAAGTCCAATACGGGTTGCTTGACGAAATACTAAATCAATATTCTGACCGCCGGCACTGTAAACTACCACTAAACTGCCGCCCATTAAGGCTAAAATTGCCACAAGTAATGGCCAGTCTAAGTGTAATCTATCCCAAATCGTTTTATTGTGATTGAGCGCCTTCACGGTTTACCTACCAAAGATTCTGGTTTATTCGAAAAGTAATAGTCCATTAATGTACGCGCGATAGGTGCCCCAACCGATGCCCCGCCACCGGTATTTTCAACGGCAACTGCTATTACAATTTCAGGTTTTTCATAAGGGGCAAAACCAATGTACATTGCGTTATCGCGGTGGCGTTCGTCGAGTTTCTCTGCGTCGTAGCGCTCACCTTGGGCGATACTTTTCACCTGTGCTGTACCGGTTTTTCCACCTGCCGTGTATTGTGCGCCAATAAAGGCTTTGTGCGCCGTGCCCGTTTTCTTATGTACTGTGTTGTACATCGCACGTAGTGCAATATTCCAATTTTCGTCATTTTTAAGTTGTACGGGTGGCTTTTCATCACGGGCAATAATTTGTACTTGGTCGCTCAATTTAGTTGCTGACACTAAATGCGGCTGATAGCGCAGGCCCTTGTTCACCATGATGGCCATGGAGTTGGCTATTTGCATTGGGGTGGCGGTCCAATAGCCCTGACCAATTGAAATATTGGGTGTGTCACCTGGGTACCAAGGTAATTTGTAAGTGACTTCTTTCCATTCACGCGACGGCAAGTTGGCTGTTTTTTCTTCGTGAATATCAATGCCTGTGCGCTGACCAAAACCAAATTGATACATAAACTCGCTAATTTTATCGATGCCTAAGCGGTAGCCCACTTCATAAAAGTAGGTATCGCAACTTTCTTCAATTGCTTTATATACATCGACTTTGCCGTGCCCCCAAGGTTTCCAGTCACGCCAACGGTGATCCGCTTTCGGTAATTTAAAAAAGCCAGGGTCGTACAATTCGGTTGTTTCAGTAACAACGTCTTCATCAAGAGCCAACATTGCAAGGTGTGGTTTAATTGTTGATGCGGGTGGATAAACCCCTTTGGTTACACGGTTAACAAGAGGTCTATCGGGGTTGAGCAGTGCTTTGTAATCTTTGCTACTAATGCCGTGAACAAATAAATTAGGATCGTAACTTGGGTTTGAATAAAAGGCTAAAATACCACCGTCACGAGCATCCATCACCACAATTGCACCGCGCATACCATCTAGCGCCGCTTGTGCTATTTGTTGTAAACCAATATCCAAAGTAAGAATGAGATCTTTGCCAGGTTCGGGCGCGGTTGATTTTAGGGTGCGTAAAATTCTCCCGCGATTATTAATTTCAACCTCTTCGCTGCCGACGGTGCCATGTAATATTTCTTCGTAGTATTTTTCGATACCTAATTTACCAATATCACGAGTTGCCCGATAGTTTACGTCGCGACCTTCCATTTCGAGCTCAAAGTGTTCGGTTTTATTCATCTTGGCAACATAGCCAATCGCGTGGGTTAGGGCATCGCCATAAGGGTAATGACGCGCTAAGCGTGCTTCAACGCTAAAACCTGGGTATTTGTGTTGGTTTACAGAAAATAATGCAACTTGCTCTGGGGTTAAGCGCGACTTTAAAATTTGGCTTTTAAAACGACGTTTGCGTTTACTGTTTTTAAGAAATTCTTGTTGCTGCTCTTGGCTAATATCAAAAAGAGCGGATACTTCACTTAAACTTTTTTCTAGGTCGTCTGATTCTTCTGGAATTACTTCAAGATTATAAACAGGGCGGTTTTCCGCGAGTAGTACGCCATTACGGTCGTATATAAGGCCACGGTTTGGCGCAATTGGAATGACTTTAATGCGATTTTCGTTAGAGCGAGTTTGGTAACTTTGGTGTTGATTAACTTGTAAATTAAACACGTTAACAAATAAGATGCCAATAACAATCATGACAAACACAAACGCCACAAACGCGCGGCGGGCGACTAAATTAGCCTCCGCTGAGTGATCCCTGATAGTAGCGCGTTGTTTTAGCATCTAATTGTTTTTGTTCTTATTCTCGGTGATAAGGGTGATTGTTATTCAAACTCCATGCACGATACAAGCTTTCTGCGACGATTATTCTTACCAGTGGGTGCGGCAAGGTCAAATTAGATAAAGACCATTTTTGCTCAGATGCGGCAATACATTCGGGTGCTAAACCTTCAGGGCCACCAATTAGTAAGCTGATATCGCGTCCATCAAGTTGCCATTTACTCATTTCCTTGGCAAGTTGATGGGTATCGAGTGCTTTACCTGTGACCTCTAAAGTAACGATTTTGTTCCCTTTAGGAATTGCGGCTAAGGTCTTTTCACCTTCTTGCTGTAAAATACGCTTAATATCGGCATTTTTACCGCGTTTACCAGCGGGAATTTCAATAAGCTCTAAGCTCATATCGCGCGGAAACCGGCGCTGATACTCTTGAAAGCCGGTTTCTACCCACGCTGGCATTTTCGTACCAACAGCAATTAGCTGAATACGCACAGAATTAGCTCCAAAGTTTTTCTAACTGGTAGAATTCACGTGCACTTTCTTGCATTACATGAAGTACTACATCACCTAAATCAAGTAAAACCCATTCGCCTTCTTGTTGGCCTTCGGTACCGATGATTTCAATACCTTGTGCTTTTGCTTCAAGTGCAACGTTGTTGGCAATTGACTGTACATGGCGTTTTGAAGTGCCTGAGCACACAACCATATAGTCGGTAATTGATGATTTATCTGTCATATCTAACGTGGTGATATCAACGGCTTTGATGTCGTCTGCTTTGTCGATTACAAAGTCTAATAACTCGCGAGGATCCAAAAGTATTTCCTAGTAATTGGTTTATTTGGCTTAATTGTTAAATTTTAACACGTGCAGAGGGTTTATTGGTAGAGACGATGCTGTTTTATATAGTCAGAAACCGCTTCTGGCAGGAAATCATTTTTGTATTGGGTAAGATTTGTACGCAGTGCCGAAGATGAAATGGCAACTTGTTGGTGCTGTGCAAGAAAGATATGGCCAGCAAGCGGTAAGTCCTTTATCGCATCGTTAATATTGCCACTAATAAATGACGCGACTTCAGGGGTTGGTTGAAATGTTTCGCCAGGTCGTTGAAAGACCAAAAAATTACTATTGCTGATACAGTCTTGCCATTTATGCCATTTATGCAAGGTGTTGAGTGAATCCATTCCGATAATAAAAAATAAAGGCTCTTCCGGGAACTCTTGTCTGAAGCTACTTAGGCTTTCTAGCGCGTAACTTGGTGTTTTGCGGTTTATTTCACGCAAATCAATAGCAAAGTTGGCCTCAGCTTTAATTGCGAGTTTAATCATATTAATGCGGTGCGTGCTTGTTATGCCCGACGTGGCTTTATGTACAGGTTGCTTGCACGGCATAAACAGTACTTTGCTTGGCGCCAGTATTTGATCCGCTTGTTTCGCTAATGCAAGGTGCCCGGTGTGTATTGGGTCAAATGTGCCACCTAAAATAACAATCATAGGTTGGCGTATTGTTCTACTTTTGCGTTAAACGGTACAGAAAAGGGCAGTGGACCAACAAACATTAGGGCAATATGCAGCAAGTGTTGGTAGGCATCAATATGTTGGTGTTGTTTGTAGGCTAAATCAAATTCGGCCAGTACATCACCGAGCGCGTTCAGTTCAACGTGTGTTAAACGCCTTAATGCTTGCTCTGTAATGGCTTGCTTATTTTTCCACACCTTAAATTGGCTGAAAATTGCATTGAATGATTCGCCGTTTGCTATCGCGTGTTGCATTGCTTGTAAGCTGTCAAACTCGCGTACCAGTGCCCATAAAATAATGGTTGGTTCGACGTTTTCTTGTTTTAGCTTAAGCATTACTTTACTGATCTGAACACTGTCACCTTTTAAGAGGGCGTCGCTTAAATCAAATACGTCTAAACGCGACTGATTGACCAGCGTTGGTGCTAAGGTTTGGGCGTTAATTTCACCGGAAATATTGAGTAAAGAGAGCTTTTCAAGTTCTTGGGATATTGCGAATAAATTATCTTGGTTGTAGTCAACTAATAAGGTTTTAGCATCAGCAGATAATCGCAAATTCAAACTTTGGCACTGTTGTTCAAGCCACGCGAACAGTTGCTTTCCTTGAAGCGGGTAACACGGCACAAATAACCCGTGTTTATCTAATGCTTTAAACCATGCACCACGTTGAATGTCGTTACCCACTTTTTCGCCTTTGATAACGAGAATGCAATCGGGGTTTGGGTTTTGCGCAAGCGATTGTAATAACTTGCTGGCTGCAGCATTGGGCTTGCTGTCACCCAGTTCTAATTCGATAATTTTGCGATTAGCAAAGAGTGACAAGCTTGCATATTCTTGCACAATTTCTTGCCAGTCAAACTGGGGAGAAGCGGCAAAGCGAATGATTTCATCAAATCCTTGTGCTTTTGCAATTGATTTAACTTGGTTTGCAGCTTGGTTTAATAAAAATGCTTCTTCACCAAAAAGTAAGTAAAAAGGCGTTAAGCCTTGTTTTAACTGAGCAACTAATTGGTTCGGATAAATACGCATTAATATTGGCCTAACTGACGAATAATCAAGTTACTTGCTTGTTGGCGCAATTCTGACAGGATCAATTCCATTTCTCGCGATTTAGCTAGCGCGTTATCAGGGTCGTCTTGATAATTACGGGTAAGCTCAAAGCTATTGGTAATTGGCTTTTGCTTGTCACGAATAAGTTGGTAACTGACAGTGTAAATAAGTTCATGCTCGGCTACTTGGCCGTTTGGGAACAAACTTAGCGTACGACGGTTAAGAGAGTCGTTTAGTAGCTTTAGCTCAGCAGTAGCGTACTTTGAATCAGTATTAATATTGCTCAGTGCTAAACTGTTTTGTAGCTCGGTAAAAAGCTGAGAGTCAGGGTTTGTCGCCGTGACCACTAAGTTTTGCAGATCGTCAGGTAATACTGATGCGGTACGCAATTTGAAACCGCAGCCAACTAAAAGCACAAAACACAGCAATAATGCTGTGTTTTGTAAAAAGCGTGGTGCAAACATTAGTTTGCAACCACGTTTAGCAATTTACCTTTAATAAAGATAACCTTGCGAATAGTTAAACCGTCTGTGAATTTAGTCACATTAGGTTCTGCAAACGCTGCTTTTTCAACAGCGTCTTGGTCTGCATCAGCTGCAACGGTAATTTTACCGCGTACTTTACCGTTAACCTGCACGACAACTAGCTTTTCGTCTTCAACCATCGCTGATTGATCAACCACAGGCCATGGTGCATCAACGACTTCATCTTGCTTGCCAAGGTTTAGCCATAATTCATGACAAACGTGCGGTGTAATCGGTGAAAGCATTACTATTAATGCTTCAAGCGCTTCATAACCAATCGCGATATCGTTGCTATCGTTTAATGGGGCTTTAACAAGCTTGTTAAGTAACTCCATTACCGCAGCAATTGCTGTGTTAAATGTTTGACGACGATCTAAATCATCAGACACTTTCGCAATCGCTTTATGCAATTCACGACGAAGCACTTTTTGCTCGTTTGAAAGCGAAGCACTATCAAGCGTTGTACGCTCATTTGCCATTACTTCATTTGCGAATTTCCAGACACGTTTAATAAAGCGATGTGCACCTTCTACACCTGAGTCAGACCATTCTAATGTTTGTTCTGGTGGTGCGGTAAACATCATAAATAAACGCACTGTATCGGCACCGTATTGGTTAATTACCGTTTGTGGGTCAATACCGTTATTTTTCGATTTAGACATTTTGCTCATACCAGCAGATTCAACTGGTTGGCCGTCGTCTTTGTGCCACGCTTTTACAACGCGACCTTTGTCGTCTTTTTCGCTTTCAACGTCGCTTGGTGCAATCCAAACGTCGCCGCCTTTTTCGTCTTTACGGAAGAAGGTTTCTGCTAATACCATGCCCTGACATAATAAACGCTCAAACGGCTCATCTGAATTTACTAGGCCAAAATCACGTAATAGCTTGTGGAAGAAACGCGCATAAAGTAAATGCAAAATAGCGTGCTCAATACCACCGATATACTGGTTTACAGGAAGCCAGTAGTTAGCTGCACCTGGCTCTAACATGCCTTCATCGTAGCGCGGGCTACAGTAACGTGCGTAGTACCAAGACGATTCCATAAACGTATCGAACGTATCAGTTTCGTGGAATACTTGCTCACCATTAACGGTTGCTTTCGCCCATTCAGGATCAGCTTTGATTGGTGATGTAACACCATTCATTACCACATCTTCAGGAAGGCGCACTGGTAACATGTCTTCTGTAGCTGCAAGCTCAGAGCCATCTTCTTTGTTTAACATTGGGATTGGTGAACCCCAGTAACGCTGACGGCTTACACCCCAGTCACGAAGACGGAAGTTAACTTTGCGCTTACCTGCATTGATACCTTCAAGTTTGTCGGCAATGGCATTAAATGCTGCTTCAAACTCAAGACCATCAAATTCGCCAGAGTTAATTAACACGCCTTTTTCAGTGAATGCTTCATTGGCGATATCTGCTGTTAGTTCAGAACCTTCAACAGGCGCAATAACTTGCTTGATTTCGAGGCCGTAGGCAGTAGCAAATTCAAAGTCACGTTGGTCGTGACCTGGTACAGCCATTACTGCACCCGAACCGTAGTCCATTAGTACAAAGTTAGCAGCCCATACCGGTACTTCTTCGCCCGTTAATGGGTGAATTGCTTTAAAGCCAGTGTCTATGCCTTTTTTCTCCATTGTTGCCATATCAGCTTCAGCAACTTTGGTGTTTTTACATTCTTCAACGAAGGCAGCAACCGCTGGATTATTTTTCGCAGCTTCTTGTGCAATTGGGTGACCGGCTGCAACACCAACATAGGTTACGCCCATAAAGGTATCTGGACGCGTTGTGTACACAGTGAATGTTTCACCGTTATCAGCACGTTTAAAGTCGATTTCTAACCCTTCGGAGCGACCAATCCAGTTGCGCTGCATGGTTTTAACTTGCTCAGGCCAGTGCTCAAGTTTGTCTAAGTCGTCAAGTAGCTCTTGCGCATAGTCAGTAATTTTAATAAACCACTGCGGAATTTCTTTTTGCTCTACAACGGCACCTGAACGCCAACCACGACCGTCAATAACTTGTTCGTTAGCAAGTACGGTTTGGTCTACTGGATCCCAGTTAACCGTAGACATTTTTTTGTATACAAGGCCTTTTTCGTACAGTTTTGTGAAGAACCATTGTTCCCACTTGTAGTACTCAGGGTGACAAGTCGCGATTTCACGATCCCAGTCGTAACCAAAACCAAGTTGCTTTAACTGGTTGCGCATGTAGTCAATGTTTTCGTAAGTCCATTTTGCAGGGGCCGTATTGTTTTTAATAGCGGCGTTTTCAGCAGGTAGACCAAATGCATCCCAACCCATAGGTTGCATTACGTTTTTGCCTTGCAAGCGTTGGAAACGTGATACTACATCACCAATGGTGTAGTTACGTACGTGACCCATGTGCAGGCGACCACTTGGGTAAGGGAACATTGAGAGACAGTAAAACTTTTCTTTACCTTCTTGCTCAGTTACTTTAAATGTTTGATTTTCATCCCAATATTTTTGAACTTTTTGTTCGATATCCTGCGGGCTGTATTGCTCTTGCATTCTAATTTCCAAACTACTTGCAAAATAAATAAAAATTGGCGCTTAGCATAGCGTAAATTGCGGCGCTAATACACCCTTAGCTGCGCATTAAAAGTAAGTTTTTTGTGTCTTTAATCGCACCTCAAACGCTGTTTGATTTTGCTACTTGATTGTTGTTTTAATAAGCAGTTAACTGTTTGATACAAGATATTTTTTATATCGCTACTATACTTATAGAAACAGCAAAAGGAGGAATAGAATGAAAGACAGTTACGACAATTATTTAAAGCGCTTTCAACAGTGGTTACAGGACGTAAACGATCATGAACTTAAAAGCTTGCAAAAAGCCTTCTATGACTTTCAAAAAGAGCTGGCAGCCCTTGGCAAATATTCAAAAGAACAAATAGAAGATTACAGTTATTACGTAAAACGCGATATTGAGGAGTTTAACCGGCTCAGAAAGGCGCAAAAAGACAATGACTTCGCAAATGAAGAATTTAATGAAGAGTGGTGGTTAGCGCTGTCACATTTAGTTGATAAAACCCAATTAGAATGGTCACTATTACTTGATGATTTTGAACACAATGGTGTTTACAAACAAGGCGAGTGGGTATCGTTTGGTGAGTTTCAATGTAAAGCTTGTGGTGAAGTGAAACACATCACGCATCCAAGCCAATTAAGCGCGTGTATTGAGTGTGATGCCATTGAGTTTCACCGTATCGCCAGCGCGCCATAAATATTTTAACTTTCTGATGTTATTTTTTAAGGACTTAAGTAGACTCACACAAAAGCTATAGCGAGCAAGCGCTAATAAGGACGGTAGTATTATGAAAATTGGCGAACAGAACAAACTTGGTGTTGATGTACTTGCACCGCAAATAGAATTGCACGCAATAGAAACTTGCATGGCGCAAGCATACCCTGATGAATACACAATTATTGGACAAAAGCGTGCACAAAGTGCCATTGATTTTGCGCTAGGAATGGAGCTGCCTGGTTACAATATTTACGTGATGGGTGAACCAGCACTAGGTCGTTTTACCATGGTGCAATCAAAACTAGCTGCGCAAAGTCGTACCAAACAAACCCCACCAGATTGGCTTTACTTAAACAACTTTGACGAACACCGTCAGCCAAGTGCGATTTTTATGGCTGCGGGCGAAGGTAAGCTATTTAGTGAAGATATTGATTCATTTATTGACGAGATTTTAGATACCTTTCCAGCCGCATTTGATAACCCTAATTATCAACGTCAAAAGAAAGCAATTGATAGCAGTTTCAACGAGAAATACGATGAAGCGCTCGAGATCGTAGAAAAAATTGCTAATCAACATAATGTGGCGTTGTTTGAAGAGTCGGGTGTGATCAGCTTTGCCCCGGTAGTTGACGGTAAGCAGTTAGATGACGCTGAGTTTTCAAGCCTTGATGACGAGCAAAAGCAATATTTTTACGATGTAATATCTCGTTTAGAAAACGCACTTAATGAAGCATTAATAGAATTACCAAGATGGAAGCGTGAATCATCGGAAAAGCTACGCGAACTAAAGCAAAAAACGGTAGAAACCGCAATAAAACCGCTGCTAAAAGATTTAGAGCATAAATACACCAGCCATTTAGGCATTGTGAAGTATTTAAAAGAACTCAAAGCTGAGCTAATAGACGCTGTACTAGAGTGGCTGGCAGAAGAGAGCGACGAAAATAATAAAGAAGACTTAGATAAGCGCGCAATGCTAACTGAATACATTGCACCAAACATTTTAGTGAGCCACAAAGAAGAGGGTGCACCTGTTGTCTATGAGCCAAATCCAACGTTTGGCAATATTTTTGGCAAAGTAGAATACACCTCGCAATCAGGTTCCATTGTTACCAGTTTCCGCTCGATTCAATCGGGTGCGCTACATCGTGCTAATGGTGGTTACTTAGTGATGGATGCGGAAAAACTGATGGCCAATAGCCAAGTTTGGGACGCGCTAAAATTAAGTTTAAAGAGCAAACAAATTAAAACAGATCTTGCCGCACAAGATTCAAGTGTGGGTGCAAGCTTCACGTTAAAACCACAGCTTATTCCGCTAGATGTGAAAATAATTTTGCTTGGTTCACGTGATTTGTATTACGTAATGCAAGAGTATGATGATGAGTTTAATGAACTTTTTCGTGTGCTTGCCGATTTTGATTACCATATTCCGGCAACCGATAAATATCAGTTCCAACTGATCAGTCGGGTGCAAAAATATGCGACAGAAACATTAAAAATGTCACTTTCAGCCCATGCGTTTGCAGCGCTTCTGCGTTTTAGTCACCGCCAAGCTGAACACCAACGCAAGCTTTCAGCACGCTTTGCCGATGTGATTGAATTAACCAACGAAGCCGCGTTTTTTGCACGGCAAGACGGTGAAACCACAATTGAAGCAGCACATATAGACGAAGCGCTTGCTGGTAAACAATATCGTACTGGGCAAATAAGCGAATCTTTTATGACTGAAATTAAAGAAGGTCATGTGCTTATACAAACTGAAGGTACGCAAGTGGGCTGTGTTAATGGCTTAACTGTTCTGCATATTGGAGATACCAGCTTCGGTACGCCAGCGCGCATTACCGCGACTGTCTACGCAGGCAGTGATGGCATTGTTGATATTGAACGTGAAGCTGACCTCGGTAAATCGATTCACAGTAAAGGCGTAATGTTGCTAACAGGTTATTTAGGTAATAAATACGCGCAAGATTTTGCCCTTACTTTGAGCGCTAATATTGCCATTGAACAAAGTTATGGTTCGATTGATGGTGATAGTGCATCACTTGCTGAGCTGTGCGCATTGGTTTCAGCCATCACGCGTTTACCGATTAATCAAGGTATTGCGCTTACTGGCTCAATTAACCAGCACGGTGAAGTGCAGGCAATTGGCGGCGTAAATGAAAAAATTGAAGGTTTCTTTAAGCTCTGCCAGATGCGTGGTTTAAATGGTGCACAGGGCGTTATTGTGCCGCAATCTAATGTGCATAATTTAGTGCTTAATGCACAAGTGCTGGAAGCGGTTGAAAAAGGGCTGTTTAGTATTTATGCGGTGAGTACAGTTGACCAGGCGTTTGAAATCTTACTGGGTAAACAAGCTGGCGAACTCTCTGCCAAAGGCACTTATGGTAAGGATACAATTCACGACTTAGCGTTACGTCGCTTAAGCCATTTTGCCGAAGTGATTAATGGCGGTGTTGAAGAATAAACACCTAGCTAATAAACCGATAAAAGCAGCGGAATCGCTGCTTTTTTATTTTAAGTACTGCTGTAGTTTGTCTAGCAACAGGGTTTTTTCTATTGGTTTTCCAATCCAGTCATTACATCCAATCTCGTGATAACTTTGAATGTCTGACTGCATAATATTCGCAGTAAGCGCGATGATTGGCGTGCTGGTATCGTTTTCTCTGATTTTGGTGGTTGCAGTTTTGCCATCCATAACCGGCATTTGCATATCCATTAAAATTAAATCAAATGATTCACTCACCGTTTCTAATGCTTGTAAACCATTGTTCACTATTGTTAGTTGCGCTTGCGTTGGCTGTAACATTGCTTTAACTAATACTTGGTTAATTGGATTGTCTTCAACTAGCAATAAGCGCTTTTCGCTAAGGTTGATAATTTCTTCGGCTTGCAAGTGCTGATTTTGTGCATCCTCTTTGGCCTTTGTCAGTGGAATATCAATGGTAAAGTTTGTGCCTTTATTTAATTCACTCGTAACACTTATGGTGCCACTCATTAGTTTTATCAACGATTGTGCGATTGGCATACCAAGGCCTGTGCCACCGTACTTACGGGTAATGGAATCGTCAGCTTGTTCAAAACGCAGGTACAGTTTATCAATGCATTTTTCACTCATACCTATGCCCGTGTCATTAACTAAAAATGTGATATATGGTTTATTGGCATTTGGCAAAATAGACAGAGTAACGCTGCCTTGTTGGGTAAATTTAATCGCATTAGAACAGATATTCAGTAGTACTTGTTTAATACGCGTTGGATCGCCAATCCATAGGTCGTGCTCTACCTGATTTAAAATATTAAACGCGATGTTTTTTACCAGTGCAGTTTGGACCAAATCGGCATGTAAATTAGCGAGTAGTTCACTAAGTTTAAATGGTGTGCGCTCTAACGATAATTTACCGGCTTCAATTTTTGAAAAATCAAGAATATCGTTTACCACCGTCATTAATGCTTTTGTTGAATCAAGCGCATCTTTGACATAGCCGTTTGCTACTTTGTTGAGGTGCATTTCATTTAACAGTTGCAAATTGCCATACACGCCGTTCATTGGTGTGCGTATTTCATGGCTGGTGTTAGCCAAAAAGGCACTTTTCGCATTGTTAGCACTCTCGGCAACTTCTTTAGCGTGCTTTATAAAACGCTCTTGCTCTTTACGCTCAGTAATATCGCGTATTACACCTACAAAGTGGTGTTCTTCGTCGAGTAAAAGATGGCTAATCGTTAATTCAATGGGAAACTCATCACCATTTTTACGTTTTGCAATTAAATCACGATTTTTACCAATAGCAGAGGGGGATTGTTTAACGCGATAGTTGGCAACAAACTCGTCGTGCTTTTCTGCAAACGCGTTATTCATTAGCAAGGTAACGTTTTTGCCAAGCACATCGCGTAATTGCCAACCAAACATAGATTCGGCACTTGTTGAGAAGAGTTTAATATGGCCTTTTTGGTTAATAACGATAATTGCATCTGTGAGGCTAGCAAGTACCGCGGCTTGCTGTTGTTCGGTGATTGCGATACGTTTTTTGCGCTGTCGAGGAATGCTTGTGTGGCTTTCTCTTGCTGTAATAACGACTCGTTAGAGCTTTGCAACTGAAGAAACAAGTATCGCTCGTTTTGTAGGGCAAACCATAGTGCCACGCCATACGCTAAGAGCCTCAGTAAGTGCCATCCCCACCATGACACATCCCATAAGAACGATTGCTGAAACATGATAGCGGCAAAGCCAAACATTGAGCAGTGCAAAATAAACAGTAAGTCGTCACTTTTCTTATATTGCTTATAAACAAAGAAAAGCTTGATTGCGGCGAATAATAAGGCAATACCACCAAACATGTTCATAAAGGTGGCTAATGAGGCAAAGCGCGTTTGCTGCACCATAATCGGTACGTGCTGAGGAAAGATAATCGAAACTATCGAAATAATGAGGCTTAACAGCAAAACCACAAAGACAAAACGTGTGCTGATGGCATTTGTAAATTTCGGCTTAAGCAATACTATCGCGAAGAGTAGCCCGCCAAAAAATGTGGCTAACGAATGTAACCAAACAAATAAGTTTCCAGGTTTGACTAAAGCATGGGCAATATCGAAGACACCCATCGTGCCAATCGCCGCAGCGATAACTAAATTAAAGCTAGTACCGCGTTTACTTTGTTCCAAATTGATTAATAGAAAACACACTAATAGCGCAATAACGCTACCGATTACTTCCACTGCGCTGTGAAATGGAATATGTTGCCAACGCCATTGAGACAAGGTGGTCTTTGCTAGGGCAAAGGTTAACAGGTGAATAAATGCACTTAGTAAAATCGTAATGACGATGGTTTTACTAAAGCGCAATGGCGAATTGGGCTGTTTGAGCAAATGTGTGCCTTAAGTATCTGACAAAAAAGGTAACACATTAAATTTAGACGTCATTGCGTGATAACACAATAACGTCGTCATTGATTATGGCATGCTCTTTTGTTTTTGCCGTTGGGTAATTAAACTTGCAATAAAACAAAGCAGTAGAGCTATGTATAACGTACGGTCGCCATACTGGCTGTAAAATGTTTTACCAGTGGTAAGTGGCAGGGTAAAACGTTCTAACGCCGCTTCAAATTGGGGTAAATACTGTCCGTGTTTAGCGATTGGGTCGTACACGCCGCTTACGCCGTTATTGGTGACACGAACCAAGGGCATACCCAACTCAAGGGCACGCATGCGTGCAATTTGCATATGCTGGTGGGGGCCATGAGAATTACCAAACCATGCATCATTACTTACCGTAAATAAAATATCAGAATCTTGCTGATAGTTACCACGTACTAAGCTACTAAATGCAATTTCATAACAAATAGCCGGTAACACGTGATAACCATTAGCAATTAAATTAGCTTGCTTCGCTTCGCCTCGGGTGAACGAGGAATGGTCAAGGTCAAACAGCGGTGCAATCGGTCTTAATATTTCTTCAAACGGTACAAACTCACCAATGGGAAGTAATTGGTGTTTATTATAGCGATTGTGATGCAAATAACGGTAATGACCCTGTTGGTCATCAGCATGCTTTTTGCCTACT
The DNA here is from genome assembly GCF_021654175.1 of Pseudoalteromonas sp. MMG024. Taxonomy (NCBI): domain Bacteria; kingdom Pseudomonadati; phylum Pseudomonadota; class Gammaproteobacteria; order Alteromonadales; family Pseudoalteromonadaceae; genus Pseudoalteromonas; species Pseudoalteromonas sp. MMG024. The sequence continues at coordinate 6,485 of NZ_JAKFZO010000020.1, read as the reverse complement.
ACAATTAAGTTGTTATAAACCGTTTTTGTACCGAGCTGATAATCTATAATGCCGGTAATAAGCGCGGTATTATTAAATGCCGCAGCTTTATCAAGATTACCAAGGTAATCGTCTACGAGTACTTCAATCTCAGGAATTGCAGCCTCAGGCCAGACGATTAGATCAGCCTGCCAATTTGGACGAGTCATATCTTGATATTTCGCCATGGTTGGCCAGAAATTTTCAGGCGCGAAGCGTAACTCTTGTTTGATATTGCCTTGCACCAGTACGACATCAATCGATTTGTCTCGGTAGCTTACAGAAGGTGAAAAATGCGCTGAACCAAGTGCCAATAAAAGCAAAGATGCAATCACAACTGCAGGCTTAAAACTGCGTTGGCTCAGTGTGTAAATAGCAAAACCTAGCAATAAACTCACAGCAGTTAACCCTGTTTCACCTATCCAAGGGGCAAGGTTATTAAGTGGACTGTCTGTTAACGTATAGCCAAAACTTAACCATGGAAAGCCTGTAAGTAACGTACCGCGCAAGTATTCCATTAAGATAAATAACGGAATAAAAAGTGCCAAATGCGTTATAGACTGGGTGTTTTTGTTACCGAATTTATGGCTAAGCCAGCAGGCAAGGGTTGGGTATAGCGCAAGGTACGAAACCAAAATCAACATCAATAAGAGTGATGCAATTAGCGGTAAGCCACCAAATTTTGCAATGGATACATGTACCCAACTTATGCCCGCACCAAACCAACCTAGACCAAAGATAAAACCATGGCTAGCAGCCGTTTTAGCGCTGACATTACGATTAAGGTAAAAAAGAGTGGCAATAGCAAAGGGCGCGATTGGCCAAAGGTTAAACGGTGAGTAACTAAATACCATTAAAATGCCGGCGATAAGCGCCAGCATTTTGTCTTTCATTGATGATGAGATCACGTTTAATTATCTGTTGATTCGTCTTCGTTGGTATCATCACTTTTTGGCAATGTAACCTGTACTTGAAGAATACGGCGGCTATCTGCGTTGGTGATCTTAAATTGAATTCCTTCAATTTCAATGGTTTCACCACGAGATGGCATATGACCAAAGGCATGTAGAATAATGCCACCTATGGTGCCGGCTTCATCGGTATCGAAATACGTTGAAAAGTGCTGATTAAAATCTTCAAGTGGCGTAAGCGCTTGTACTAAGTATACGTGCTTTGCAACTTGACGAATATCTTGTGTTTCTTCTTCTTCGTCGTGCTCATCTTCAATTTCACCAACGATGATTTCAAGAATATCCTCGATGGTAACAAGTCCAGAAACACCACCGTATTCATCAATTACAATCGCCATATGATAGCGTTGCTGACGAAACTCATTGAGTAGGGTGTCTACACGTTTACTTTCTGGCACAACAACAGCTGGGCGTAAGTAATCGCGAAGTGGTGGATGCTCTTCTTGATTTTTTAAAATAAGCGGTAATAAATCTTTAGCGAGTAAGATGCCTTCTACATGATCTTTATCTTCACATACCACAGGAAAGCGTGAGTGCGATGATTCAACCATAACTGGCAACAATTCGGCAATTGTTTGTTCTACATCCAGTGTAATCATTTGCGAGCGAGGGATCATAATATCGCGAACTTTCAGTTCAGATACGCCCAAAACACCTTTCATCATATCTTTGGTTTCTGGGTCAATAAGATCTCTTTCTTCAGCGTCGATAATAACTTCGACTAACTGCTCTTTATTCTGGGGTTCCCCTTGTAACATTTGGGAGATTTTGTCTAACCAAGTTTTACCAGAAGAACCCTGACTAGATTGCGAATTTTCGTCGCTCATAAGCGCTTTATTAGCTCCATTTAAATAAAATTAAGGATTAATTATTGGCTAATCCAAGCCTGTTATACCAAATTTAGTTTGAATTTCAAAAACAAAATTAGTCGCGATAGGGATCGTCGATGTTTAAATCAGCAAGTAACTGTTTTTCTAACGATTCCATCTCTAATGCTTCTTCGCTATCTATATGGTCATAGCCCATTAAATGCAAGCAGCCATGTACTACCATATGAGCAAAATGGTCATGAAATGCCTTTTCTTGCTCGATAGACTCTTGTAACACAACTTCAGGGCAAATAATTAAATCACCAATTAATGGCAGCTCAATGCCTGGAGGTGCCTCAAACGGAAAGCTCAGCACATTTGTTGGCTTATCTTTACCGCGATATTCGTGGTTTAGTTGTTGGCTTTCGTTTGCGTCGCTAATACGAATGGTTAATTCGGCGTCGGGCTTTAAATTTGCCAGCGCTTTATTTGCCCAAAGTTCAAATTGCGCGAATGTTGGCAAGTTGTCACATTCATGGGCGATTTGTAAATCCAGTTCTATCATGTTGCGTCTGACTCATTTTGCGCGTTGGCTTTATCAAGCTCTTGCTGCTTTTTCTTTTCGATTTTCTTTAAGCGCTCAACTTCATCGTGTTTTTCGTACGCTTCTACAACTGCAGCAACAACAGGGTGACGCACAACATCGTGTGACTTAAAGAAGTTAAAGCTAATCGCCTCTACATCGCTTAATACTTCAATGGCATGACGCAGCCCTGAGCGCGCACCGCGGGGTAAATCAACCTGCGTAATGTCGCCAGTAATCACTGCCTTAGAGTTAAAGCCAATACGTGTTAAGAACATTTTCATTTGTTCAACGGTAGTGTTTTGGCTCTCATCTAAAATGATAAAGGCATCGTTTAAGGTACGACCACGCATGTAGGCAAGCGGGGCAACTTCAATCACATTCTTTTCAATTAAACGCTCAACTCGCTCAAAGCCTAACATTTCAAAAAGAGCATCATAAAGTGGGCGTAGGTATGGGTCGACTTTTTGACTTAAATCACCCGGTAAAAAGCCCAGTTTTTCACCTGCTTCTACCGCAGGACGAGTAAGCAAAATACGGCGAATTTCTTGACGTTCAAGGGCATCTACTGCCGCTGCCACCGCCAAATAGGTTTTACCTGTACCTGCAGGGCCAATCCCAAAGGCAATATCATGCAACAGTACATTTTTTATATACGTTGCTTGATTAGGATTACGAGGCTTTACAACGCCGCGGCGGGTTTTGATAACAAGTTCGTCACGATATAAATCATCGTCTTGCTCGAGTACCGTGGTTTCTTGAATCGTTAAATGCACCAAGTCAGGTTCGATATCTTTACTGATACCTTTAACCTGTTGTGTTTCGATGTAGAGATTTTTAATAATATCAGTTGCCGCGATCACGTTATGTGCGTTGCCGGTGATTTTAAAGTGGTTCTCACGATGGGCGATTTCCACACCAAGTCGACGTTCGATTTGTTTTATATTTTCGTCGAATGGACCACAAAGTGATGCTAGACGTTTATTGTCTGAGGGTTCGAGGTAAGTTTCTAACGTTTTTAACTGGTTACTCAAAATGGGTTCCTTGATTGGTGTGGCATCTGCCACACCAAATTAACATTTAGGGTGTAAATGTTGCTACACCCAGCTCATTCGCTTCTTGGCTTTGTGCTTTACCTAAAATATCGCTTGGTGCTACGTCTTTACGTAGGTCCATTTCAGCTTCAGTGCGAATTAACTCACCACGCAGTGAATTTGGTAAGGCTTCGGTAATTTTTACATCAACAAACTGACCAATTACAGAGTGCGGACCTTCGAAGTTAACTACGCGGTTGTTCTCAGTACGACCACGAAGTTCCATTGGATTCTTTTTCGATGGGCCTTCAACTAAAATACGTTGCTCAGTTGCAAACATTTTACGGCTGATATCTTGCGCCATTTGCGTAATACGGTTTTGTAAAATGTATAAACGCTCTTTCTTTTCAGATTCAGGTACATCATCAGGTAAGTCAGCGGCTGGTGTACCAGGGCGTGCACTGTAGATAAAGCTAAAGCTCATATCAAAACCAATATCATTGATAAGGTTCATCGTCGCTTCAAAATCTGCTTTCGACTCGCCTGGGAAACCGATAATAAAGTCAGAGCTCATACTTAGGTTAGGACGAATCTTACGTAACTTACGAATAGTTGATTTGTATTCAAGCGCCGTATGACCGCGCTTCATTAACGCAAGTACTCGGTCAGAGCCGCTTTGTACAGGCAAGTGTAAGTGGTCAACAAGCTCTGGCACGTCAGCATAGGCTTCAATGATGTCAGGTGTAAATTCTACTGGGTGAGATGTGGTATAACGAATGCGGTCGATACCATCAATTGCCGCTACATAGCGCAGTAGATCTGAGAAATAACAAATTTCACCATCGTGCGTTTCACCACGATATGCATTTACGTTTTGACCTAGTAGGTTTACTTCACGTACGCCTTGCTCGGCAAGTTGTGCAACTTCAAGTAATACGTCATCAAGTGGGCGGCTTACTTCTTCACCACGCGTGTATGGTACAACGCAGAACGTACAGTACTTAGAACAACCTTCCATAATCGATACGAACGCGCTTGGGCCTTCAGCTTTTGGCTCAGGCAAACGGTCGAACTTTTCGATTTCAGGGAATGAAATATCAATAACAGAGCCGCTTTCTTCTTGTACTTGTTTGATCATTTCAGGAAGACGGTGCAATGTTTGTGGACCAAAAACAATGTCTACGAAAGGTGCACGTTGGCGAATTGTGTCGCCTTCTTGTGATGCTACGCAACCACCTACACCAATCACAAGATCAGGGTTGTCATCTTTTAACAGTTTCCAACGGCCCAACTGGTGAAATACTTTTTCTTGTGCTTTTTCACGAATCGAACACGTATTTAGAAGAATAACATCTGCATTTTCTGCTTCTTCAGTTAATTCATAACCATTGCTAGCATCTAATAGGTCTGCCATTTTTTGCGAGTCGTACTCGTTCATTTGACAGCCCCATGTTTTGATATGCAGCTTTTTACCCATGTTTTCGTGCCTCAACAAATTACTTACAGCTTAAAGGACGCGTATTTTATCCTTAAGCGTAGGTGGATTCAAATATGTTTGCAAAATCATCAGTGCTTATTTAGAAAAACAATTTATGAGTTAAATTTAACGCGATTTTTCTTAAAAAATATGAATCAAAATCAAACTTTTGTTAGAGGCTTACGTTAGAATAGACGGCATATCAATCTGAAGGATTATGTCTTATGAGTTTATCTATTTGTATTGTCGGTGGCGGCATGGTGGGCGCAGCGGCCGCAGTGGCGCTTGCAAAACAAGGTCACACCATAACGTTAGTGGAAAATAAACCAATAGATGCCGTAAAAACACTCGAAGATGAACAAATTGATATTCGCGTGTCTGCACTTAATCTTTTCTCTGAAAATCTGTTGCAAGACTTAGGCGCATGGCAATATGTTAAGGCCGCGCGCAATGTGCAATATAATCGCTTAAGTGTACAAGACCATCACCAAGCACCTTTGGTATTTTCCAATGAGGAAATTGGCGAGACTCATCTTGGACACATTATTGAAAATAGCATTATTCAGGCGAGTATCTGGCGTACGTTTTCTGATTTAGCGATTTCAGTAAAAAGTGATTTAGGCCCGTTAGAGGGAATACTTGAACATAGTAACACCGTGAGTGTGTGTTTTTCATCACAGACGATAGACGCTGATTTAGTGATTGTTGCCGACGGTGCAGGCTCTAAAACACGAGAGCTGTTAGGGATTGGCACTACCGGTTGGCAATATCAACAAGCATGCATGGGTGTGTTAATAAAGCTAGATGCACCAGAGCAAGAGATTACATGGCAAGAGTTCCAACCAACGGGCCCTGTTGCATTTTTGCCGATGCAGGCACCTTATGCGAATTTAATTTGGTATAACCACGAAGACACACTGAATAAGCTAGCGACTGGCAGTAAAGAGTCACTTAAAAGCGCGATTTTGACGCATTACCCTGAGTTACCGGGGGACTTTGAGATTCTAAACACAGCGGTATTCCCGTTAACACGCCAACATGCAAACAATTACAGCAAAGGACGATGTGTATTAGTAGGCGATGCAGCACATGCAATTAATCCGCTTGCAGGGCAGGGCGTAAATCTAGGTTTTAAAGATGTGGCACAATTAGTTAGCAGTTTATCAAAAGAAGCTGATGTATTGAGTGCGTTAAAAGATTATGAGAAAAAACGACGTTTACCTAATCTTGCTATGATGAGCATGATGGATGCGTGTTATTTTGCATTTTCTAATGAATTAACACCGTTGAAGCTATTGCGACAAGGCGCTATCGCTGGACTCAATAGAGTCAGTCCGATAAAAAGTCAGATGCTAAAATACGCAGTAGGCCATTATTTATAATGACCTTTTTTATGCTTTTTGTTTTTAAGGCTCGATGAGTCGTGTAGAGACACTAGCAAGTCAATTCTCTTTCGGCGAAATCTAATTAAACGTTCTAGTTATACTTAGCTTGGCGTATTATTTTTTACGCCCTAGAGAGTAACATTCGTTATAGTTCTGACACTTCCTTAACCTAGCTGAAAGAACTATTGGACTAAATATTGTAAGAGTC